>JAKDKI010000509.1 GCA_030453435.1 Kocuria sp. | reverse complement strand
ACGTGGATCTCCAGCGTGAAGAAGGCCTTCGCCCGCGCGCAGGGTCATCTGGCTACTCGACTGCCGGGTGTGATCGGTTACGGCGTGGGCATCATCCGCGAAGTGGACGTGGACTCCCCGTTCGACGAGAACGGAGTTTCGGACACCGTCACGGCTCACCTGGTGCTGTCCGTGAACCCGGTGCAGGGTCCCAAGTTCCAGGCCCCGATCGACGCCGTGTACAACACCTCGGATTCAGAGAAACTCACCGTGGGTGCGCACGGTCCGGTGCGCTACCTGCGCTCCGATCCCGAGAACACCGTGAGCATCGAAACCCGCCTGGATGACGCTCGAATCCGCCAGATCTATCAGGGCGCGGCGATGAACTAGTGGTCCACCGTGCGCGATCCGTACATGCCAACGGCCTCTTACCGAAAGGTGAGAGGCCGTTGCCACGGCGACGCAGCGGCGTCGTCGGGTGAAGAACTACTTGACCTGATGGGTGTCCTTGGTGCCGTCAGCGGCAGGACGGGAACCCAACTTGCCGGCCAGGTTGGCGCGGAGCGCGGAGGAGCCCATGCGCTTGGCGGGCTTTTCGTCCTTGATGGGGGCGGTGGACTTCGCCTTGGAGATCGAAGGTGTGGCAGGAACGGTCTCCTGCTGCTCGGTGTCAACGTCCGGTTCGATGACCACGCGGGTGCCGTCCTCCACCGAGGAGCGCTTGAACTCGCGAGGGGCGCGAGGATTGTCGTTGACCGCGGTCACGGACACGGCCATGACGTTGAGCACGATGCCCAGGATCACGAAGATCCACGCGGCAACGGGCATGGAGCCGAGTTCGAACAGCAGACCGATCACCACCAGGGCGATCGAGGTGATGTACGCGGGGGTCTTGACACGGTGGAAGTTGAACTTCATACCTCTATTTCACCACGACTGACTGACATGCACCTGACGGCCGTGACTTCACTCATAACTTAACCGCTTGTCAGGGCGGCAGGCGGAGGAGTTCACTAAAAACAGTTTCCCTACGAAAGGATTTCCATGCCTCGCAATGCATCCCTGACCCTCAACGACGGCAACACGATTCCCCAGTTCGGCTACGGCGTCTGGCAGGTCGACCCGGACGTCGCCGAGGAAGTGGTGACCAAGGCCCTCGAGACCGGTTACCGCCACATCGACACCGCCAAGATCTACGGCAACGAAGAAGGTGTGGGCCGCGCGATCGCCAAGAGTGGCATCCCCCGCGAGGAACTGTTCATCACCACCAAGCTGTGGAACGACGACCAGGGCTACGACTCCGCGCTGAAGGCCATCGACGGTTCGCTGGAACGCCTGGGCCTGGACTACGTGGACCTGTACCTCATTCACTGGTCGCAGCCGAAGAAGGGTAAGTACCTGGAGACCTGGAAGGCCTTCCAGGAGATCAAGAAGTCGGGCAAGGCCCGTTCCATCGGTATCTCGAACTTCGGTGAGGAAGCCTTCAAGGACATCATCGAAACCGGCGACATCCCCGCCGCACACCAGATCGAGCTGCACCCCTACTTCAACCAGAAAGCCATGCGCGATCTGGACGCTCAGCACAAGATTGTGACCGAGGCCTGGTCCCCGTTGGGTCAGGGCAAGGCCGACCTGCAGGACGAGACCATCGCCCAGATCGCCAAGGCCCACGACGCCACCCCGGCGCAGGTCATCATCGC
>JAKDKI010000508.1 GCA_030453435.1 Kocuria sp. | reverse complement strand
TCGCCGACGCCGCCGCAAAGGACCGTGAGCGCGTGGTCGCCTTGGGCGCTGATCACGTGGTGGAGCGCGGTGATGACTTCGCCGACAAGGTTCGCGAAATCTACTCGGACGGTGTGAACGGGCTCGTTGACGCCGCAGTGATGAATGAGACCGCCGTGCCCGCAGTTCGCTCCGGAGGGGGATTCGCCACGGTGCGCTTCTGGCAGGGGCCGAAGGACAGCGACCTGAACTTCCACGTGGTCTGGGTGGGCGATGAATACCACCACGGTGACAAACTGGACGCGCTCCGCCAACTGGTGGAGAGCGGCGTCGTCACCCTGGAGGTGGCCGATACGTTGCCCGCTGAGCAGGCGACCGAAGCTCACCGACGTCTCCAGGAAGGCGGCGTGCGCGGGCGGTTGGTTCTGACGTTCTGAGCGAGCGGGCGGGGCGACTAGGGTTGGGCCGTGTCAGCCGAAGCTGACGGACAGGCTGCCCGGCCCGCAGCGCGCAGCAACGGCAGGAGAACAACGAATGTCCCCCGATTACCAACTCGTCGCCTTCGACATGGACGGGACCTTGCTGAACAGTGCCAAGGACCTCCAGCCCGGGACTCGGCGTGCCTTCGAGGCCATGCGTGCTGCCGGAACGCGCATCATGTTGGCCTCGGGCCGCCCGATTCCCGGGTTGAAGAAGTTGGCGCGGGAGCTGACCCTGGGCCAGGACTTGGTGCTCGCGGGGATGAACGGCTCGATCGTGGTGGATCAGGCCACGGACCGTGAAATTGCCCGTCATCCCATGCCGCTGGGGCTTGCACGGGAACTGATCGCCGTGGCCAAGAAGCATGGCGTCATGGTCATGATCCCGCATGACGATCAGCTATTGGTCGAGGACCCGTCGGACAACCATGCCCAACACGAGGCCGCGGGTAATGATCTGACCATCCGCGATGTGGCTGACCTGGCGAACCTGGATGTGGAACCCACCAAGGTGCTCTTCGTGGGCGAGCGGGAGATGACCGATCCGCTGCTGGAGGAGCTCAACCGGACCCACGGGGAGCAGGTGGAGCTGGCCTACTCCTCGTCACTGTACTTGGAAGCCACCGCAGCTGGGATCGACAAGGGGTCTGCCATCACCGACTACTGCCAGGCCGAGGGCATTCCGCTGTCCCGCGTCATGGCCTTCGGCGACAACGGTAACGACATTGGCATGCTGCGCACCGCGGGAATGGGTGTGGCCATGGGCAATGGCATCCCCGAGGCCAAAGCTGCGGCTGATCTGGTGACCACCTCCCACGATGAGGAAGGCATTGCTCGCGTCCTCTGTCGCTACTTCGACGTGGACACGAGCGACGTCCCCGGCCTCAGCGAGACGCGTCTTCTCGAGGGTGACGACGCCGCCCGCCCCACCAACCCCACGGGCCGCACCCCGGCGTGACGTCACCTCCCGGCGTGACCGGAAGTCCGCGTGACTCCCATTACTCCTAGACCGTGGGGGATTCCTGAATGTGACGGTTTGTTACAAACTCCTCGACCCGGCCGGTACACCCCTGTTTACTGGATGACGATCCTTTGAACGCGACTCTGCGTTCCACCTTCCTCATCTACTGAAAATCAGGTTCACCACATGATTCTTACCGGTCTGATTATCGGCGCCGTGCTGGGCATCGTGATGCAGCGCGGTCGTTTCTGTGTCACCGGCAT
>JAKDKI010000507.1 GCA_030453435.1 Kocuria sp. | reverse complement strand
GCGGCACACCGTCCACGAGCGCCAGCATGTTCGCGGAGAAGTTCTCCTGCAGCTGCGTGTGCTTGTAGAGGTTGTTGAGCACCACCTTGGGAACGGCATCGCGCTTGAGCACGATCACCAGGCGCTGACCGGTACGACCGGAGGTCTCGTCGCGCATGTCCGCGATGCCCTGCACGCGGCCGTCCTTGACGAGGTCAGCGATCTTCACGGCCAGGTTGTCCGGGTTCACCTGGTACGGCAACTCGGTGATCACCAGGCACGTGCGACCGTGGATCTCCTCCACATTGACCACCGCGCGCATGGTGATGGAACCGCGACCGGTGCGGTAAGCGTCCTCGATGCCCTTGTGCCCCAGGATCTGAGCTCCCGTGGGGAAGTCCGGACCCTTGACCCGCTTGATGAGCTCTTCGAGCAGGGTCTCGCGATCCACGGTGGGGTTCTTGAGGTACCACTGCACGCCGTCCGCCACCTCGCGCAGGTTGTGCGGCGGAATGTTGGTGGCCATACCCACGGCAATGCCGGAGGAACCGTTGACCAGCAGGTTGGGGAAGCGTGCCGGTAGAACGGTGGGTTCTTGCTGCTTGCCGTCGTAGTTGTCCTGGAAGTCCACGGTGTCCTCGTGGATGTCCCGGACCATCTCCATGGCCAGCGGCGCCATCTTGGTCTCGGTGTAACGCGGGGCCGCAGCGCCGTCATTACCGGGCGAACCGAAGTTACCCTGGCCCAGCGCGAGCGGGTAGCGCATGATCCAGCCCTGGATCAGACGCACCAGGGCGTCGTAGATCGCGGAGTCACCGTGCGGGTGATAGTTACCCATCACGTCGCCGACCACGCGCGCGCACTTGTTGAACGAACGCTCGGGGCGGTAACCGCCGTCGAACATCGTGTAGATCACGCGGCGGTGCACGGGCTTCAATCCGTCGCGCACATCCGGCAGCGCACGGCCCACGATCACGGCCATGGCGTAATCAAGGTACGAGCGCTGCATCTCGGTCTGCAGGTCAACCTGCTCCACGTGGTCGCCGCTGCTCACGACGACGGCGCCCTCGTTTGTTTCGAGCTCGGTCGAGTTCTCGGGGTCGACCGGGACGTTTCCGTCCGGAGTCTCGTCACTCATTCGTTGCTATCCGTTTCTTCTCAGATCCCACAGTTCAACATTCGTGCCTCATATGGAATATGCGGCAGACGACATGTTCTAGATGTCGAGGAACCGAATGTCTTTGGCGTTCTGCTGGATGAATTCTCGGCGGGACTCCACGTCCTCGCCCATGAGCACCGAGAACACCTGGTCCGCCGCAGCGGCGTCGTCCATGGTGACCTGCAACAGCGTGCGGTGCTCGGGGTCCATGGTGGTCTCCCACAGCTCGGTGTAGTCCATCTCGCCCAGACCCTTGTAACGCTGGATGCCGTTGTCCTTGGGCAGGCGACGGTTGTTGGCCATGCCCTTGGCCACGGCCTCGTCACGCTCGGCATCCGAGAACACGTAATCGTGGGGGGCGTTGGACCACTTGATGCGGTACAGCGGCGGCTGAGCCAGGTACACGTAACCGTGCTCGATGAGCGGGCGCATGAACCGGAACAACAGCGTGAGCAGCAGCGTGGTGATGTGTTGGCCGTCCACATCCGCATCCGCCATGAGCACGATCTTGTGATAGCGCGCCTTCTCGATGTCGAAGTCGTCGCCGA
>JAKDKI010000134.1 GCA_030453435.1 Kocuria sp. | reverse complement strand
CCAACTGGTCCCGCCGCTACAAGGCAAACCTGGAGAAGCTGGCTTCCGGCGACGTTCTCAAGGTAGCCGAGGTCGTCCGTGACCTGTGGCGTCGCGATCAGGGCCGTGGACTCTCGGCCGGCGAGAAGCGCATGTTGGCCAAGGCCCGTCAGATCCTCACGTCGGAGCTTGCTCTGGCCAAGGAAATCGACGAGGAAGAAGCCGAGAAGCGCCTCGACGACATCCTGGCTGATTGATTCAGAGTTGTTCCCACTCGTATGACATTCAGTAATTCTTCTGCGAGCCCGTCCGTTCAGGACGGGCTCGCAGTCATTGTGGTGGCCGCCGGTTCGGGAACTCGTCTGGGCTACGGAATGCCCAAGGCACTGGTTCCGGTGGCCGGTCGTCCCATCCTGGACATCGCACTCGAGTCCGTGGCCGGCGCATTGCCCACGGCCCGGATCATCGTCACCGTTCCCACCGGAGACACCGAACTGAGCGCCGTTACCGCCGCTCACGGTGCCCGCGCGGTGACCGGCGGAGCGACCCGCGCGCAATCGGTCGCGTGTGGGTTGGCCGCATTGGATTCTTCGGCACGTTTCGTTCTGGTGCACGACGCCGCTCGGCTCCTGGTCCCAGGGCGGGTCACCGCGTCGGTGGCTGCCGCCCTGGAATCGGGCGAACGCGCCGTAATTCCCGTACTGCCTGTCAATGACACGGTGCGTGGAGTGGATGCACAGGGGCACAGCACAGGCACCGTGGATCGGTCGGGACTGCGTGCGGTGCAGACCCCTCAGGGCTTCGAAGCTCGGTTGTTGGTGGACGTGAACCTGCGTGCCGGTCTGCTGGAACGCGACAAGCATGGTGCACTCGCGGCACTGGACCGTGCCGAGGACCCGGAGGGGATAACCGATGACGCGTCCTTGATCGAACGATTCGCCCCCGAGGTCCCCGTGACCTTCGTGGCGGGTGACGAGGAATCATTCAAGGTCACACGTCCTTTCGATTTGATCACCGCCCGCGCGGTTCTGGAGCAACGCGCCCGCTGAAACCAGTGGCGCCATGGAGTGAAGGATGATGAACCCATGAATGAACACGTCGAATCGGCACTGCCGCCCCTTCCACTCACCGGTGTCGGAGTGGACGTCCACGCCTTTGGCCCGGAGGGCACGCCGTTGTGGGTCGCGGGTTTGCATTGGCCGGGCGAGCGAGGCCTTACGGGTCATTCGGACGGCGATGTGGTGGCTCATGCCGCGGCGGATGCGTTGTTCTCGGCTGCCGGTATTGGCGATCTGGGCCTGCACTTCGGTACGGACCGCCCGGACATGGCCGACGCCTCCGGAGAGCGGATCCTCAGCGAAGCTGCCGCTATTGTGCGGGAGGCGGGATACGACGTCGGCAATGTCTCGGTGCAGCTCATCGGAAATCGGCCCAAGTTCTCGCCGCGGCGCGAGGAAGCCGCCGGGGTCCTCAGCAAGGCAGCGGGGGCCAGGGTGCATTTGAGCGCCACCACCACCGACGCGCTCGGGTTGACCGGACGTGGCGAGGGGCTGGCCGCCATCGCGACCGCACTCGTGGTTCCGCGCCGTTAGACTGGCCGGGTGACTTTGCGCTTCTACGACACCGCCTCAGCAACCGTTAAAGACTTCCAGCCCGTGTACCCGGGTGAGGCCCGGCTGTACTACTGCGGTGCCACGGTTCAGGGCGCCCCGCACATCGGACACGTGCGGTCGGCGCTCGTGTTCGACCAGCTGTCGCGTTGGCTCGCTTTCCGCGGTTACAAGGTGACCACGGTCCGCAATGTCACCGACATCGACGACAAGATCCTGGTCAATTCGGCAGCGTCTTTCGACCCCGATTACGCGGGCCATCACCCGCGCGAAGAATGGTGGGCGCTCGCTTACCGTTTTGAACGCGTCTTCGGTGACGCGTACGCCGCGCTGGGAATTGCCCCGCCCACCTACGAACCGCGCGCCACGGGCCACATTCCCGAAATGCACGCGCTCATCCAGAGACTCATCGACGAGGGCCACGCCTACCCCGCCCAGGATGATTCCGGGGACGTGTACTTCGACGTGCGTTCCTGGCCTCGCTATGGCGAACTGACCCGCCAACGGGTGGAGGACATGCAGGACGCCCCGGACGCCGATCCGCGCGGCAAACGTGACCCTCGCGACTTCGCACTGTGGAAGGGCCACAAGGTGGATGAACCCGAGACCGCCGCGTGGGATTCTCCCTGGGGCAAGGGGCGCCCGGGCTGGCACCTGGAATGCTCGGCCATGGCGGCCAAGTACGTGGGCACCCACTTCGACATTCACGGTGGCGGCCTGGACCTGCGCTTCCCGCATCACGAGAACGAGCTCGCACAGTCCACCGCGGCCGGGCAGGAGTTCGCGAACTTCTGGCTCCACAACGGCCTGGTCACTTATCAGGGCGAAAAGATGTCCAAGTCGATCGGCAATACGGTCTCACCCGAGCAGATGCTCGCGGAAGCCCGCCCGCTGGCCGTCCGCTACTACCTGGGGCAGGCCCACTACCGTTCCGTGCTGGATTATCGCCCCACGTCGCTGCAGGAAGCGACGTCGGCGGTCGAACGCGTGGAGGCCGCCCTGGTCGCCGCGCGTGCCGCGGGGCTGAGTCTCGACTGGCAGCCGGAGGACGTGCCGGAGACGTTCACACGCGTCATGGACGAGGACCTCAACGTCCCGCAGGGCCTTGCGGTGCTTCATGAGACGGTGCGCGCTGCCAACGGTGCCTTGGCTTCGGGATCTGTCGACGACGCCGCGGCGCCGGTTCGCGCCGTCGCGGCCATGTCCGAGGTGCTCGGTCTGCGGCAACTCATGAACCTGGACGGCGCGGGAGCCGGGGGAGGCGCCGAGCATCAAGCTCTGGACTCGCTCGTGCACCAGCTGTTGGATCAGCGAGCGCAGGCGCGGGCGGATAAGAATTGGGCGCTGGCCGACCAGATTCGCGATCAGCTCGCGGACGCCGGTGTGGTCGTGAAGGATGGCGCCCAGGGATCCGCGTGGTCGGTCTGAGCCGGCCACTGCCCTAAACTGACACTTAGATCGCTGACCACCCCGGGGCGGCGAGAGCGCCGTACACCCGTGAGAGACACGGAGTAGACATCCATGGCCCAATCCAATCGACCCGGAGCCGTTCGTAAGAACAAGAAAGGTCCCGTCGTGGGCAGTGGCGGACAACGCCGCAAAGCACTGAAGGGCCGCGGGCCTACACCCAAGGCAGAGGACCGCGTGTACCACAAGGCCTACAAGGCCAAGCAGGCGGCGTCCCGCAAGCAGCAGACCTCGCACAATCGACCGGTCCGAGCAGGTAAGGGTCCCATCAAGGAAGACCTGGTCACCGGCCGTAATTCGGTGCTCGAGGCACTGCGTTCCAACGTGCCGGCCAAGACGTTGTTCGTGGCCACCAAGATCGAGGTGGACGACCGCGTCAAGGACATTCTTCAGATGTGTGCCGAGCGCAACGTCCCCACGTTGGAAGCATCCCGCTCCGAGCTGGACCGACTGACATCGGACGCGGTTCACCAGGGCGTGGCGTTGCAGGTGCCGCCTTATGACTACCGCGATGCTGACGAGCACGCGGCGGCCGTGATCCGCCGTTACGACCCCAAGGATCCCGAGTCCAAGGCGCCGCTCTTCGTGGCTCTCGACGGCATCACCGACCCCCGCAACCTGGGGGCGGTCATCCGCAGCGTTTCGGCATTCTCCGGCGACGGCGTGATTCTTCCGGAGCGCCGCTCGGCGGCCGTCACGGCCACCGCGTGGAAGACCAGCGCAGGTGCTGCTGCACGGGTTCCCGTGAGCAAGGCGACCAACCTGACTCGCACTCTCGAGAACTGCAAGAAGGCCGGTTACTTCGTGATCGGTCTGGACGGCGGGGGAGACGTCCAGCTGCCCGAACTGAACCTGGCCACCGAGCCGCTCATCGTGGTGGTCGGTTCTGAAGGTAAGGGATTATCGCGCCTGGTCACCGAGCATTGTGATGCGATCGTGTCGATCCCCATTGACTCCACCATGGAGTCGCTCAACGCGTCTATGGCTGTGGGCATCACGCTCTACGAAGTGTCGCGCCGTCGTGCAAGCGCGTAGTTATCCGCTGGGGGTCCATCCCTCGCGCTCCGGGGACGGCAGCGCCAACGTGGCTGTCTACGCACCGGGTGTTGGTGAGCTGGAACTCGTCTATCAGCGCCCGGGCGGCACGTGGCGCAGGCACCGGCTCAACGGCCACAACCACGGGATCCACTACGGGACGGTGCCACCGCCGCTGCGTGTCGATGGTTCGGTAGATCGCGCGCACATGCTGAACACGGACGTCTGCCCCGCAATGCCCGAGGGCACCCGGTACGGCTTCGTACCCTTTTCGGCCACGGCAAAGCGCACCCCGGATCCGTCCCGGGAACAGATCATGCTTGACCCCTACGGACGAGGACTCGTCAACCTGAGCCCTCCGGCCGGGGTGAAGAACCCCGGGCCCGATGCCTACGGGGGAAAGTACGTGTCAGAAGTGGTTGCCCAGAACTATGAGTGGCAGGACCATGATCGCCCCAGCATTCCGTGGCGGGACACCATCATTTACGAGGCCCACGTCAAAGGCCTCACCATGCTGCACCCGGACCTGCCCGAGGATTTGAGGGGTACCTACGCCGGGCTCGCCCACCCCGCGATTCTCGCGTATCTGCAGGAGCTGGGCATCACCGCCATCGAACTATTGCCGGTGCACGCGCACCTGGACGAACCCCATCTCACCAAGAACGGGCTCAGCAATTATTGGGGGTACAACACCCTCAGCTTCTTCAGCCCCCACATGGGTTACGCCACGCGTGCGGCGCAAGACGCAGGACCCACAGCCGTGCTCAATGAGTTCAAGCAAGCCGTTGATGCCCTGCACGGTGCCGGGATCCAGGTCTTCTTGGACGTGGTTTACAACCACACTGCCGAGGGCGGGAGCGAAGAGCCCGCTTATAGTTGGCGCGGCCTGGGAGACCGGCAGTACTACCGCCATGACGTCCACGGCAATTACGTGGACGTGACCGGTTGCGGGAACTCCGTGAATTTCGCGGACCCGCAGGTGGTTCGCATGGCGTTGGACTCACTGCGCTACTGGGTCACGGAATGCCATGTGGACGGGTTCCGCTTCGATCTCGCGCCGGAACTCGGGCGGGATGAGAACCATCACTTCACTCGCAACCACCCGTTCTTCGTGGCCGTCGCTGCGGACCCTGTGCTGCAAGGCGTGCGCATGATTTCGGAACCATGGGACGTGGGAGCCGGGGGATGGCAGACAGGTCGCTTCCCGAGCGGATGGGCGGACTGGAACGACACCTACCGGGACACCGTGCGGAACTTCTGGCTGTCAGGGCAGCGGACCATGGCACGCGGGGGCGGTGGTGGCAATGCCGCTCGCCTTGCGGGGGTCATCTCCGGCTCGGCGGACATGTTTGCTCCGGAGGGGCGCACCACGCTGGCTTCCGTGAACTTCGTGACCGCACACGACGGTTTCACCATGTACGACCTCACGGCCTACGACGGTAAACACAACCAGGCCAACCTGGAGAACAACGCTGACGGCACCAACGACAACCACTCCTGGAACCACGGTGAAGAAGGCGTCTCGCACAATGTTGCGCGCAGGACGGCCCGTGCCAAGACCGTACGGAACATGATGGCCACATTGTTGCTGTCGCAGGGCGTCCCCATGATCACCGCAGGGGACGAACTGCTCCGCAGCCAGGGCGGTAACAACAATGCGTACTGCCAGGACAACGGCATTTCGTGGGTTGATTGGAAGCTCACCCCGTGGCGGCGTTCCATGCTCAAAACCACCAAGCGGCTGATCGCCATTCGTAAAACGTTTCTGGCAAGCCAGCCGAGCCACTTCCCAGCCCGGCCCGAAGACGTCCTGCTGCACTGGTACGGACCCGATGGGCTCCCCATGACCCCCGAGCTCTGGCAATCGGACGGCTCCAGGGTCGTGCAGGTGGTGCTCGGTTCGTGCGGTGGCGAACTGGTGGGGACCTTTGTCATCAATGGCTCCAACGACCCGGTCACTGTGACACTGCCGGGCCTCGAGGAACTGCTCACCCAGGCACAATGTGCCACGGGATATCCGGCCATTCGGGGGTCTTACGAGCTCGTGCTCGCCACCGACTTCGAGCTTGATGAACGTGGGGGTTCCACATTCACCAGCGGTGACGAGTGCCGGGTTCCGGCGCAAAGCATTGTGATGTTCTCGCTCGCCTGACCGTTCCGCTTGGTTACTACGCCGGTGTCACCGAGCGACGCATAACCACTCGTTGGTGGCAGCCTGTGAGTCGAGCTGAGGACGAAAGACCGCGGGCGCGGGCACCCATAAACCGGGGCCCGCCCCCCCCCCCGAACAAACCCGGCGCGCCGCGGGCCCGCGACAGGGGCCGGGTAGCCCCCCCCC
>JAKDKI010000133.1 GCA_030453435.1 Kocuria sp. | reverse complement strand
TCGGCCAGGAACAACGCCGTGACGATCACGATGAATCCGAGCCGCAGCGTGGTCAGTTCGTCCGCGCGGGTCCATGAATCGCGACGCAACAGGCTCCGCGCAGCTCCGATCACGGTCACGAGGACACAGATCAGACCATCCATGAAGCGGGGAGACAGCAGCCAGGCGATGACCAGCGCCGAGGTGAGGATCGGTAGCGACAGGAGTAGGCGTCGATCAAGACCATTCATCCGCTGTGCACCGACCTCGCGGCATCCCTGAGCCATCGCTTCTGACCGCGAGTCTCCACGGCACGCGGGTGATAGTGCGCGCGGGCCCATGCCAGAGCGTCGTCGGCGGCCACCCCCGGTCGACGACGCCGCGCTCCAGTCCCGCGCACAACTCGCCCGTCCGGCAGCTTCACTACACCCGTTTCGGTTTCCCACGCGCCCATGCATCAAGCGTAGGTGCCCCTCAACGGACGAGTCCCGCACCGCAGATCGCGGGGCGGGACTCCACAGGAACAGTCCGCTCAGAAGCTGAACGTGGCAGTGCAATCATCTCCGATCCATTCCCACAGTTGGACGGTTCCGGCGACTTCTGCGTTGTCGACGAGTGAATCCGGATCAACGCCCTTGGCTTTCACGCAGATCCCGCACGCGATGTAGTGTCCGCCGGCGTGGGCGAAACGATCCATGAGGTCGGGCAGTGGTGGGCACCCTTCGCAGGCAGTGCCCTTGGTGAAACCGGTGACGGCCAAGCGGACCGATTCTTTGGTCAGGAACATAAGTGTGTCTCGGCCGGATTCTGCGGCACCGACGGCGACCAGGAAAGCCACCGTCACCTTCTCCGCGTCCTCGAGGCCGGTGGTGAGTGTGATGGCTGCCTTGGTCATGATGCCCTCCAGAGGGCTGCCGGGACCCGAGATGAATCCCTATTTACAAGTATGACCCCTTGTGATAACGAGTCAATGGCGACGGTGCGAGCGATTGCCCAGATGTGCCGCACGGATGTAACTGACACCGGCCACCATGTGCAGCACCGCTCCGAGATCGGCCAGCGCATGCGGAAACCGCCCCAACCTGCCCCGTCGCCGGGGACCAGCGGCGGCCGACACCATGGCAACGAACAAAATTGCGCTCCGGACCTTTCCCAGGTAGGAGACCTTGAGGCGCCCACGGTAGGCGGCTTTGGACGTCAGCACGCCGGTGGCGAGGTCCATGATCAACACCGTGATGGGAACGCGCCGAGGCAACTCCCCCACCTTCGCGAGGCTCCATGCAATGGCCGAGATCCCCGCACGGTCCGCAAGGGGATCCAGTGCCTTGCCGATCGTGGATTCCCAGTGCATACGCCGAGCCAAGGTGCCGTCGATCCAGTCTGTAGCGGCCCAGACCCCAACGCCCACCGCGGTTCCCGGCCCGGTCCGCCCACCACGGATGCGACGCACCAGCGGAACGGTCGCTACGAGTCGAGCGGCCGTGAACAGATTGGGCAGCTGGTGGATGATGCTCATCGACGTGTACCGATCCTTCCGGTGGACAGTGCACACTCGGGGCCATTGTGACCCGGGTGTTCCCGACGTTGCCCCACCTCGACCCGAATGTCGAGACCCACCAGGTCACGATCGCCGCATTAGTCAGTGGACTGATAGCCAGGCGGTAGAATATTAGACAATCCTTCATCCGTTGTTGAGCCCGCTATCGGGAGATTGTGGGGCTTCGAGTCGTGACCACTTTTGGTATCGAAGAGGAATTCCTCCTCATCGACCGCGGGACCCAGTTGCCCGCTACACCGGCACCGCAGCAAGCGGAAACCCTGCTGGACATTACCGCTGGCGGCGGCAAGGCCACACCGGAATGGCTCACCTGCCAACTCGAACACACCTCCCCCGTGTTCAGTGATGCGACCACCGCACTGAACTCCCTGCTGAGCTTTCGCCGCGAACTCGCCACAGTAGCGGGTTCCATGGGCTTCGACGCCGCAGCAACGGGTACCGCGCCCGACATTGCCCTGGCTCCCGCTCAAGTCACCCCCGGCGAGCGCTATCACCAGTTGGCGGGAATGACCCCGGCCATTGCCGCCGATCAGTACCTCAATGGGATGCACGTTCACATCGGCCTGAATTCCCTCGAGGACGGGGTCCGAATCCTCAACGGTCTACGCCCGTGGCTGCCGCTCGTGGTTGCTTTGGGCGCTAATTCGCCCATGTGGCGCGGGTCCGACAGTGGATTCGCCTCGTGGCGTTCCATCCACTACCGCCGGTGGATGGCCAACGGCGTTCCCCCGCAGTTCGACAACTTGGCCGATTATCAGGCCCGCTTGAAAACGCTGCTTCACTTCGACGTGGTCGAGAGCCCCAGCACCCTGGCCTGGCTTACCCGCATTTCTTTTGCTCACGGCACGATCGAGATCAGGGCGTGCGATGTGCAGCTCGAAGCCTCCGACGCCGTGGTGATTGCCCTCTTCATTCGGGCCCTGTCACGCATGTCCCTCGAGGTCCCGGCCGTGGCGCAGATTCCACCCGAAGTATTGGAGATTGCGGTGTGGCAGTCCGCGAAATTCGGCCTGTCCGGTTCCCTCATGGATCCGATCTCGGGCACCCAGAAGCCCGCGGCGGATCTGGTCCAGGACGCTCTGGAACGGGTCCAGCCGTACTTCGAAGGAGCCGAGGATATGTCCGTGGTCCAGCGGGGGTTGGAACGAATTCTCTCAGAGGGGACCGGTGCCGAACGCCAGCGCCGAGCAATGCAGAACGGTGGCATGAACGCTTTGTTGGCCTGCGCTTCCTCGTCCTTGATCGCACATCCCGCTCGCTGAGTTCGATACGTTCTCGGGAACGACCCGGGATCCAGCCCCACAAAAGGCGACGATGACACCGGTGTGTTGCGGGCGTGGCGGTGCTAGCGTGCCCACCATGGCTACCCGCAACAATGTTCTGGCCCGTTGGGTAACGCCCGGCGGCGTCCCGCAACGCCGTCTCGTGTTTTTCCCCCACGCGGGCGCGGGCGGCTTATCGGGGCGGTCACTGGCTGCCGACGACGTCGAAGTCCTCGCCCACAGACGGCCCGGCCGTGAGGCGCGTATGACAGAACCGGCCACTACTTCCGTGGCGGACATAGTGGACGAAGCCGTCGACGCGTTACTGCCGGTGCTGGACGCTGACGAGCTGCCCACCGATGTCCTGGGGCACTCCTTCGGCGCGCTGCTGGCGGCTGAATGTGTGGCCCGCGTGGAACGGCACCGCCCGGGGAGAATTCGCCGCCTGGTTGTTTCGGCCAAGGTGCCACCGCCGGACCCCAGCCCTGAACTGACAGCGGCCCTGCACGATGAAGACGCACTCGTGGCGTGGCTCGTAGCGCTGGGTGGTACTCCCCCGGAGCTCTTGGAAGACCCCGGGATGCGTTCCATGGTGCTGGACCCGTTGCGCGCCGATCTGTCCGCATCCCTCGGCCATGACCGGGAGCCACCCTTGGTGAACACTCCCCTGCTGATGGTGGCCGCGGACGGAGACACCACGGCCCCCATGCGGGACGTCGAACTCTGGAACCGGTTCACCACCGCTCCCGTGAGCACCCTTCGCCTGCGAGGCGGTCATCACGCGATCTTCGAACGGCCCGAACTACTGCACGCTGCGTTGCGGGACCCCGACGCGAGCGGTTCCACAACCGACCGTGCATGACGCGACCGAGCACACGGGTGGATCCGATGAGCTTGACTGGAGCAAGCGGCGTCGGCGATTGAGGGACGCCCCGCGGGACGTGGACCTATTTGTCGTGGCTCTGGCCGAAATCGATGACTGGGCCATAATGTCCACGTGGTGGCTTGGGGAGGACGAACTGGCTCGCGCCCGTGAACTACGTGAGGAAACCCGGCGCCGGGAATTCCTGAACTCGCGCGTGGTCTTACGTCGACTTCTGGCGCTCCGCTTGGACTGCCCGCCTGAGGCCGTGGAGCTGCCTCGGAACCCCACGACGGGCGCCCCCGGACCGGCCAGGGTCCGTGGCGTAAAGGCTCTCGAGCCCGGGGATCCAGTCCAGTTCTCCCTGGCGCGTACCTCAGGGTACGTGGCCGTCGCGATGGCCAACCGACCCGTGGGCGTGGACCTCGAACTGCGACAGAGCAACCAGCAGTCCGAATCGCTACTGCGGGTCCTCCATCCCTCCGATCAGTCCCGCCTGCTGCGGGTGCCTGCGCGACGACGCGCTCGGGCGGTGACCGATGCCTGGGTCCGAGTCGAAGCGCTCCTGAAGGCCCGGCGCACTGGCCTGTCCGTCGACCCCTCCACGGTGCACGTGGGCGCAGAAAACCGGGTGCGTCATCCCGACGGACTGGTGGTCACGGGGGTGCGCACCCGGCGTGGATCTCAACTGCACGCGGCGGTTGCCTGGCTCGAGGATCCGTTGGGCAGTCCCGAGCCTTGGACCGACCGCCCCATGGGGCGCTAGGACTCCTTCGGTGTCCGCACAACCGCCCGGCCGACCGCCTTTGAAGCGCGCGTGACCACCCGTTCCAGCGGCCCGTTGCCCAGCGCCTGCTGCCAAGCGGTTGCCACGAGTGCCGCGACCGCGATCTGCACGACGTACCAGAACCACGGCATGGGTGTGACCTCCACGAAGGTGAGGAACACCAAGTGGGACGCGTACAACGTGAGTGTCATGGACCCCATCGCCGCCAATGGGGTGAACCACCGCCCGATAGCGCGGCTGGCGATCAGGAACCCACCCAGGGCAACCATGGCCAGCCCCGCCGCACCGATCAGTGCGAACGGGGTATTGGTGTGCGGCCCAGAAAGCAGTAGCCACTGCCACGTGGTGGTCGGCAGCTGAGGGTCGGGTCCGTAAACCTGCGCGGTCCACACGTCATCGCTGGTCATCCAGGGAGTCGCCTCGATCAGCGCGTACTCCAGGTCGAAGCGGTAAAGCATGAGCAGGGAAATGCCCTTACCCACCGCCGCCACGACCGCGCCGATGACCACCAGGAGCACCTGGATGCGGTCACGGGTCAAGGGCAGCCGCCCCAATGCCATGCCCAGGCAAATGAACGTCATCCACGGCAGTGCGGGATACGTGCCGGTCAGGAACAGTTCCGCAAGTACCGTGGCCGGCTCGTTGACCAGATCGAACAGGTTCGGGTTGGCGTGCACATGAGCTGGAATGTGTTCCAGGGACCACTGCATGAGGAAGGGTGATGCCACCGCGAATGTGAGGGCAGAGACCAACAGCCACCGGACGGACATCAGGGTGAACGGGATGGCCAACAAGAACATCAGGCCGTAGTAGATCAGGATGTTGTAGGCCGGGATGTCCAAGAAATTCAGGGACAGTCCCACGGCGAACAACAGCAGCGCACGCACCGCCAGCGAAACCCGTGACCGGGCGGCGTCCCGGCCCCTTCGCGGGGTGCGGCCTCCCGTGAGGAACGCCAAACTGACACCCGCCAACACCGCGAACAGGGCGGCCGCGTTGCCTCCGAAAAGGGACCAGGTCCAGGTTGGGTTCCCGGCGGCGTCGGCGCTGGCCGGCAAGGTGTGTACCGCGATCATCCCGAGCAGCGCGAACCCGCGGGTGACGTCCACCCCGACAATTCGACGCCGGGTGCGGCGGCCGTCCGCGCTGGGCAGATTGCGAACCACGGCGCCCTGGCGCGGTGGTGGTGCTGCCGTGCGAGGCGGAGCGGTCACGATCGGAGTCTGAGCCGTCCACAATTCGCTTTCCGTGACCGGTTGCGCTTGTTCACGATCCTCACCGGTCCAGACTTCGCGTTCAGGCCGGGGTCCCGGCGCGGGGCGGTGCCCCGGGGGCAGGTACCCCTCGACCACAACTTTCGTCGATTGCTCGCTCACTTCATAGCCTCCTGGGTGTACATGTCATTCTCCGCGACTGCCCACGGGGCGGGGCGCATGGACGGATCGGAAGAGATCGGCGCCGGGCGATTCGCCACGGGCGGGCCCGGGCGGAGATCAGAGCTGATCGCCTGGTCCCCCGGTTCCAAGTGCTGGATGGGATTGCCACCCCAGTTACCGTCCGAGGGAACCGTTTCCTGGCGCATGACCAACGATCCCGGGCCCACAGTGGAGCGCTGTTCGATCGTGGCCCCAGGTAGCACAAAGCTGTTGGGACCCAGCGTGGAGCCGCGCTGCATGGTGACGGGTTCCAGGCGCATGATGCGATCGTGAAACAGGTGGGTCTGAAGCACGGTGCCGCGGTTCACGGATACGTGATCCTCGAGCGTTACCAGATCGAACTCCGGCAACCACCAGGTCTCGCACCACACGCTACGGCCGATATGTGCGCCCATCAGTCGGGTCCACATGTTGAACATGGGCGAGCCGATGCTCAGGCGAACCAGTGACGGCACGGCCAACGACTCCGCGAAGACATCCGCGAGCTCATTGCGCCAGACGAACGAACTGAACAGCGGGCGCTCCCCCGCGCGGAAGCGTCCCATGAGGGACCACTTGACCACCACGGGAA
>JAKDKI010000506.1 GCA_030453435.1 Kocuria sp. | reverse complement strand
CTTAGCGGCAGCGGCCGAGTCCGACAGTGAACACCCCCTCGCTCGTGCCATTACCCATGCAGCCCAGCAACGCGGTCTGGAACCACCTCGAGCCAGGAACTTCAAGTCCTCCCCCGCCATCGGGGTTAGGGCCACCGTCGACAACATGGTCATCGAAGTTGGGGGCCCGTACCTTCTTGAGCAGCGCTCCTTCAAGGAGTTACCCATCTCAGCGCAATGGCGAAATGAGGGTGCGATCATCCTCCACGTCATTTCCGACGGTCAGGTGATCGGTGCTTTGCGTCTCGCCGACGCAATCCGCACCGAGTCACGCGACGCCGTTGACGCTCTCCACGCTCAGGGCGTTCAGGTCGTCATGATCACCGGCGATGCAGAGGCCGTGGCTCAAGCGGTTGCCGACGAGCTTGGTATCAACCGTGTCTTCGCCGGCGTGCACCCCGAGGACAAAGCCATGAAGGTCGCGGAGCTCCAAGGCGAGGGCCGCAAGGTTGCGATGGTCGGCGACGGAGTCAACGATGCTCCTGCGCTGGCCCAGGCCGACGTCGGCATCGCCATCGGCGCGGGCACGGATGTCGCCATCGGATCGGCCGGAGTCATCCTGGCTAGCTCCGACCCCCGTTCGGTGCTCTCGGTGTTAGAACTTTCGCGTGCGAGCTTTCGGAAGATGAAGCAAAACCTCTGGTGGGCTGCCGGGTACAACTTGATCTCCGTACCTCTCGCCGCGGGCATCCTGGCTCCGATCGGGTTCGTTCTGCCCATGAGCATCGGCGCAATCCTCATGTCCGCATCGACAGTCGTCGTGGCACTCAATGCTCAATTACTGCGCCGTCTCAACCTGGCCCCGGAAGTTAGCACTGATCACATGCTCCACAGCCGGTAGACATGAGGTCGGGCTTCGGGCCCTTCCCTCACGTCCGCTCAATATGCGGCGGCTGTGGACGCACAGACATTCATCCAGGACGCGGCAAAGGTTTCTGCTACAAAGGACAACCTTTGACAGTTGTTACAGTGCGCCCATGGCACGGGAGATTCCGTGCGAGGCAACCCTTAACGTTTGCACGACGCCGGGCACTTCTGCCGGGCCCATATCCTCGAGCGTCATGACCACGCCCAGCGCCACCGGGCGGTGCCACTGTGGCACCCGTACCGGCACCGAGATACCACCGGTTTCCTGGTCAATTCGACCGCGTTGCAGGGCATAACCGCGTTGCGCGAAACGGCGCAGGTCAGTCATCAGACGATCCGTAGGAATCCCCTCGGGAAAACTGTCGTCGCGCACCCGCTGGCAATATTCCGTGACGAAAGACTCCGAGTATTGGGACATCAGCACCAGCCCCGCCGCCGATTGGTGCAGGGGTAACCTGCCCGCCACGTTCGAGCGCAGCGGCACATCCGACTTCTTGCCGAGGATCCGCTCGGCGAACAGAACGTCGTCGCCTTCCACGACTCCCACGTGAACGTGCTGTCGAAGCACCGCGTGGACGTCCGACATGAACGGGATGGCAACCGACGCCAGGTCCTCTGCCAATGCGGCCCGGGAGGCCAGCTCCCACAACCGGGTCCCCACCCGATAGCCCTGCCCGCGGGCGGACTCGATCCAGCCGATCTGCTTCATATCTGTCAATAAACGGTGTGCAGTGGACGTGGGGAGCTGAGCAGAACTGGCGATGTCCTTGAGCTGCAACACCGGGGTCTCTGAACCGAACGCCGC
>JAKDKI010000505.1 GCA_030453435.1 Kocuria sp. | reverse complement strand
ATGAATTTCTCCATGGTGAGGTCCTAACTACAGTTACTGGGCCGCCTGCCGGTCCGGCGGGGCACCAAGAATCGATTTAGACGGCGGGCACGGATTCCAGGTCCGACGGCGCGCTGAGCGTTCCACGCACAGCGGTGGCCGCGGCGACCACGGGCGAGACGAGGTGAGTACGGCCGCCCTTGCCCTGGCGTCCTTCGAAGTTGCGGTTGGACGTCGAGGCGCAGCGCTCCCCCGGTGCCAACTGGTCCGGGTTCATACCCAGGCACATGGAGCAACCGGCAAAACGCCAGTCCGCACCGAAGTCCTTGAAAACTTGGTCCAGTCCCTCGGCCTCTGCCTGCAAGCGCACCTTGGCGGAACCGGGAACCACCATCATGCGTACGTTCTCAGCCTTGCTCCGGCCCTTCACGATGTCCGCAGCAATTCGTAGATCCTCGATGCGCGAATTGGTGCACGATCCCAGGAACACCGTGTCCACCGGAATCTCCTTCATGGGAGTTCCCGCTTCCAGGCCCATGTAGTCCAGCGCGCGGCGGGCGGCATCCTTGGCGTTGTCGTCTCCGGCGTCCTCGGGATTCGGAACGTTCTCGGACAGCGGCACGCCCTGACCCGGGTTGGTGCCCCACGTGACGAACGGCTCCAGCTCGTCCGCGTTGATGAACACCTCGTTGTCGAACTCCGCACCCTCGTCCGTGTGCAGGGTGTTCCAGTACTCAACCGCGGCATCCCAGTCTTCACCCTGCGGAGCGTGCGGGCGGCCCTGCACGTAGTCGAAAGTGGTCTGGTCCGGGGCGATCATGCCAGCGCGGGCGCCGGCCTCGATGGACATATTGCAAATGGTCATGCGTGCTTCCATCGACAACGACCGAATGGCCGAACCGCGATACTCCAGCACGTATCCCTGGCCACCGCCGGTGCCGATCTTGGCAATCACGGCCAGGATGATGTCCTTGGAGGTCACCCCCGGCCTGAGAGTGCCTTCAACGTTGATGGCCATGGTCTTGAACGGCGCGAGGGACAGGGTCTGAGTGGCCATCACGTGCTCGACCTCGGACGTACCGATGCCGAAGGCCAGCGCGCCGAACGCGCCGTGGGTCGACGTATGGGAGTCGCCGCACACCACGGTCATACCCGGCTGGGTCAGACCCAACTGAGGCCCCACCACGTGCACGATGCCCTGTTCTGCGTCTCCCAGGGAGTGCAGGCGAACGCCGAATTCTTCACAGTTGGCGCGCAGGGTGTCGATCTGCTTGCGGGAGGTCTCGTCCTTGATGGTCGAGAAAATGTCCTCGGTGGGCGTGTTGTGGTCCTCGGTGGCGATCGTCAGATCAGGGCGGCGCAACCCGCGTCCCGCCAACCGCAGACCCTCGAAAGCCTGGGGGCTGGTGACCTCGTGGACGAGGTGAAGATCGATGTAGATCAGGTCCGGCTGACCGTTCTCGCCCTGACGGACCAGGTGGTCGGCCCAGACCTTTTCCGCGAGCGTGCGCGGAGTGGCGCTGGAATCCTGCGCAATGGTGCGGGCTCCGGTGGTTTCTGACATCTAAACCTCTCCTGATCATGGCTGCGCCGGAGAACCGGACGCGGGGTACCTCGCGTGGATCGCTCGGCGCCGTGTTTTCTCTATGGTCCACGGGACACGCCGAACAGTTCCAGTGTACTCGCTTGCTTCTCGCATTGTGAGACGGCAGTCTTAGAGCATGGACAATCT
>JAKDKI010000132.1 GCA_030453435.1 Kocuria sp. | reverse complement strand
TCCGCGAGGATGTGAAGATCCGCGAACTCATGTCCAAGGGCATGGAGCGCGCCGGTATCTCCAAGGTCGAGATCGAGCGCACCCGTGACCGTGTGCGTGTGGACATCCACACCGCTCGTCCGGGTATCGTGATCGGCCGCCGCGGCGCCGAAGCTGACCGCATCCGCGGTGAGCTCGAGAAGCTGACCGGCAAGCAGATCCAGCTGAACATCCTGGAAGTCAAGAACCCCGAGACCGACGCTCAGTTGGTCGCTCAGGGTGTCGCCGAGCAGCTCGCTTCACGCGTGGCCTTCCGCCGCGCCATGAAGAAGGCCATTCAGTCCGCTCAGCGTGCGGGTGCCAAGGGTATTCGTATCCAGTGCGCCGGCCGCCTGGGTGGCGCTGAAATGTCCCGCTCGGAGTTCTACCGCGAAGGCCGTGTGCCCCTGCACACCCTGCGCGCGAACATCGACTACGGCTTCTTCGAGGCCAAGACCACCTTCGGCCGCATCGGCGTGAAGGTCTGGATCTACAAGGGCGACCTGACCTCCAAGGAACTGGCTGCACAGCAGGCCGCTGCTCCGTCTTCGCGCGGACGCAACGACCGTCGCGGTGGCGCTGGTGGCGCTGGTGGCGGCGAGCGTCGTCGTCGTGGTGGCAATGACCGTAACGACCGTGGCGGACGCCGTGAGCGTAACGACTCCGCCGCAGCCCCCCAGCAGAAGACCGCTGCGGAGGCACCCAATGCAGAGGGTGGTAAGTAATGCTTATCCCACGTCGTGTTAAGTTCCGCAAGCAGCACCACCCGAAACGTCGGGGCCAGGCTAAGGGCGGAACCCAGGTATCGTTCGGCGAATGGGGCATCCAGGCACTGAGCCCGGCATATGTCACCAACCGTCAGATCGAGTCCGCGCGTATCGCAATGACCCGTCACATCAAGCGTGGCGGTAAGGTCTGGATCAACATTTACCCGGACCGTCCCCTGACCAAGAAGCCTGCCGAAACCCGTATGGGTTCCGGTAAGGGTTCTCCCGAATGGTGGGTCGCCAACGTCAAGCCCGGACGCATTATGTTCGAGATCTCCGGCGTTTCCGAGGAAGTTGCCCGTGAGGCGCTTCGCTTGGCAATCCACAAGCTCCCGATGAAGGCACGTATCGTGCGTCGCGAAGGTGGTGAATGATCAATGGCCATTGGATCTAAGGATCTGAACATGGAAAACCTCGCGGAACTCGACAACGGTGCTCTGACCGAGCAGTTGCGGAAGTCCAAGGAAGAGCTGTTCAACCTGCGCTTCCAGTCCGCAACCGGTCAGCTCGAGAGCAACGGTCGTCTGAAGTCCGTCAAGCGTGACATCGCCCGCATCTACACCGTGCTCCGTGAGCGCGAGCTGGGCATCCGCGAAGAGGTCCAGGCGACTGCTGTAGAGACCGACAAGAAGGCAGCCAAGAAGAGCAAGAAGGCCGCCAAGTCTGAGGATGATGCCAAGTGAGCGAGCAGGTTAACAACGAGGCCACGGCCGAGCGCGGTGACCGTAAGACCCGTCGCGGCTACGTAGTCTCCGACAAGATGGACAAGACCGTGGTCGTGCAGGTCGAGGATCGTGTCAAGCACGCCCTCTACGGCAAGGTCATGCGTAAGTCCAAGCGCATCAAGGCGCACGACGAGGAGAACACCGCTGGTGTCGGTGACCTCGTACGTATCGCCGAGACGCGTCCGCTGTCCGCCAGCAAGAACTGGCGCATTGTGGAAATCATCGAGAAGGCCAAGTAAGGCTTTCGAGATCGACAAAGCATGCCGGCTCTGAGCCGACACACGGGCCCCCATCCACGGATGGGGGCCCGTTGCTTTGCGGTCATCGCCCAGTTGGACCTAACAGTCCATGGGCTGTAGAGTGGATCAGTACGCGTGTGGCACACGTGTGCCCACAACACTGACTTCGACACTGCTGAGTCAGAATCCACAATGCCCCATAGCCCGTTCTGACGGGCCTGGACTTCCTTAGAGAAGTTGGGGCATGAACCAGCGTCTTCGTGCATTTTCACGCATGAAGTACCACGCGGCATCGCCAAGCGATGTTCACCGCGTGCCGTTGCCCGTTCACGGATTCTGGTTGAGCAGACCGATCCTCAGTGGGGCAGCGAAGCAGACGGCTCGTCCGTCTGGAATCACTTCGAATCACTCACGCCACAAACCCAGCGCGTACATGCTTCGCGAAAACGCCTCGGGCCCCTCCTACGGCCACGGGGAACACCGTTCAGTGAAGCGTTCAAATATCTACCGTTCCGCAAGGCTCGACATCGTCCAGATATGGATGAGAACCGGCGCGACGACAGGAGTAATCAGTGATTCAGCAGGAGTCGCGGCTTAGGGTCGCCGATAACACGGGTGCAAAGGAAATCCTCACCATCCGTGTACTCGGTGGATCCGGACGCCGTTACGCAGGCATTGGCGACGTCATTGTCGCCACCGTTAAGGACGCAATCCCCGGTGGCAACGTCAAGAAGGGCGACGTTGTCAAGGCTGTTGTGGTCCGTACCAAGAAGCAGAGGCGCCGTTCCGACGGTTCCTACATTCGTTTCGACGAGAACGCCGCAGTGATCTTGAAGACCGACGGGGATCCCCGTGGCACGCGTATCTTCGGCCCCGTGGGCCGCGAGCTGCGCGACAAGAAGTTCATGAAGATCATCTCGCTGGCTCCGGAGGTGCTCTGACATGGCGAAATTCAAGATCAAGACCGGAGACCTGGTTCAGGTTATTTCCGGCAACAAGCAGAACAAGGGCAAGCAGGGCAAGGTTCTGCGTGTGATCACCGAGACTTCCCGCGTGGTTGTCGAAGGTGTCAACGTGGTGACCAAGCACCAGCGCGCCAGCGCCCAGGGCGAAGCCGGCGGCATCGTCAAGACCGAGGCTCCCATTCACATCTCGAACGTGATGCTCGTGGACCCGGAGACCGGCAAGCCGACCCGCGTGGGCTACCGCACCGAGACCGTGGAGCGTGACGGCAAGCAGAAGACCGTTCGCGTTCGCGTGTCCAAGAGCACCGGCAAGGATCTGTGATGAGCGAAACGACCGAAACCAAGATGACCCCGCGGTTCAAGACCAAGTACCAGGAAACCGTTGCACCGGCACTCCAGGAAGAGTTCGGTTACGCGAACGTCATGGAACTGCCCCGCATCACCAAGGTTGTCGTGAACATGGGTCTGGGCGAGGCGGCCAAGGATTCCAAGCTGGTGGATTCCGCCATCAAGGACCTGACCGCCATTACCGGCCAGAAGCCCGTGGTCAACCGTGCCAAGAAGTCCATCGCACAGTTCAAGCTGCGCGAAGGTATGCCCATCGGCGCTCACGTCACCCTGCGTGGCGATCGCATGTGGGAATTCCTGGACCGTCTGGTCACGCTGGCCCTGCCGCGTATTCGTGACTTCCGTGGTTTGTCCGATCGTCACTTCGACGGCAACGGCAACTACACCTTCGGTTTGACGGAACAGTCCATGTTCCACGAAATCGACCAGGACCGGATCGACCGTGTGCGCGGTATGGACATCACCGTGGTGACCACCGCAAAGACTGACGACGAGGGTCGTGCGCTGCTCAAGTCGCTCGGCTTCCCGTTCAAGACCAACTAATTCCCGCGACGTCAGAGGTCCCGACTGGCTGTAACCGGTCTGGAAACCGTGACGAGGAAGGGCATGTGCCCAAACATGACAATGACAGATCCTGTCGCAGACATGCTGACGCGTCTGCGTAATGCGAACTCCGCATACCACGACACCGTGAGCATGCCGTACTCCAAGCTGAAGGCTCGGGTTGCGGACATCCTCAAGGCCGAAGGTTACATTGCGGACTGGAGCGAGGAGCCGGCCAAGGTCGGTAAAACCCTCATCCTGTCCCTGAAGTTCGGTCCCAACCGTGAGCGCTCCATTGCAGGCGTTCGCCGTATCTCCAAGCCGGGTTTGCGCGTTTACGCGAGGTCCACCAACCTGCCGAAGGTTCTCGGCGGCATGGGCATCGCGATCCTCTCCACCTCTTCGGGTCTGCTGACTGACAAGCAGGCCGGCAAGAAGGGCGTGGGCGGGGAAGTCCTCGCGTACGTCTGGTAATCGGTAGCACAGAACAAGAAAGGAAGAGAACATGTCACGTATTGGACGTCTCCCGATCTCTGTGCCCGCCGGTGTGGAGGTTGCTGTGGACGGTTCCGTGGTGAAGGTCAAGGGCCCCAAGGGCGAATTGACTCAAACCGTGGCCGCTCCCATCACCGTGGTTGTTGAAGACGGCACCGTTCAGGTTGCCCGCCCCAACGACGAGCGCGAGTCCCGCGCTCTGCACGGTTTGACTCGTACCCTGATCTCCAACATGGTCCAGGGTGTCTCCGAGGGTTTCAGCAAGCAGCTGGAAATCGTCGGAACCGGTTACCGCGTGCAGGCCAAGGGCGCCAACCTGGAGTTCGCTCTGGGCTACAGCCACCCTGTCCCGTTCGAGGCTCCGGACGGCATCACGCTGTCCGTGGAAGGTTCGAACAAGGTCACCGTCGCCGGTATCGACAAGCAGCGGGTTGGCCAGGTTGCCGCAAAGATCCGCAAGCTGCGTCTGCCCGATCCCTACAAGGGCAAGGGCGTGCGTTACGCCGGCGAGCAGATCCGCCGCAAGGCCGGAAAGGCTGGTAAGTAATCATGGCTCTCGTAATCAAGGGCAAGTCGAAGTCCGCTCAGCGCGCACGTCGTCACCGCCGCGTACGCAAGTACGTTTCCGGAAGTGCACTGCGTCCCCGTCTCGTAGTGACCCGTTCCGCGCGTCACATGGTCGCTCAGGTGATCGACGACGACAAGGGTGTAACCCTGGCGTCCGCTTCCACCATGGAAGCTGACCTGCGGGCCGCCTCGGAGGACAAAACCGCCAAGGCCAAGCGTGTCGGCGAACTCGTCGCTGAACGCGCCAAGGCTGCCGGAATCGAAACCGTTGTGTTCGACCGTGGCGGCAACAAGTACCACGGCCGTGTGGCCGCGGTGGCCGATGGTGCCCGTGAAGGAGGTCTGGCGCTGTGAGCGAGCAGAACAATGAGAAGGAAACCAAGGTGAGCGAAGCCACCAACGCTTCCAACGAAGCTACTGAGGCTCAGCAGGGAACCGAGGACAACCGCGGTGGCCGCGGCGGTCGCGGTAACCGCAACGAGCGCGGTGGCCGTGGCGAGCGCGGCGGTCGTAACGAGCGCGGCGGCCGTGGTGGCCGTGGCGGTCGCGAGGAAGAGAAGGACAAGTTCCTCGAGCGCGTCGTGACCATCAACCGTGTCTCCAAGGTGGTCAAGGGTGGCCGCCGCTTCAGCTTCACCGCCCTCGTGGTGGTTGGCGATGGCAACGGCATGGTTGGCGTGGGCTACGGCAAGGCCAAGGAAGTTCCCGCCGCCATCTCCAAGGGCGTCGAGGAAGCCAAGAAGAATTTCTTCCGGGTTCCTCGCGTGGAAGATCGCACCATTCCGCACCGCGTGCAGGGCGAAGCCGCTGCCGGTGTCGTGATGTTGCGTCCGGCCACCCCGGGTACCGGTGTTATCGCCGGCGGTCCGGTGCGTGCCGTACTCGAGTGCGCGGGCATCCATGACGTGTTGTCCAAGTCCTTGGGTTCGTCCAACCAGATCAACATCGTGCACGCAACCATCGAGGCCCTGCGTATGCTCGAAGAGCCCGCTTCCGTGGCTGCCCGTCGTGGCCTGCCCATGGACGAGGTTATTCCGGCCCCGCTGCTGCGCGATATCCAGAAGGCAGGTGCCTGATGAACGTAAAGCGCATTCAGGCCGACGGTGCAAACCTGCGTATCAAGCAGATCCGCTCCGTGGTCGGTCAGAAGCAGAACATGCGTGACACCCTGCGTTCCCTCGGTTTGAAGAAGCCGGGCAACGTGGTGGAGCGCAAGGCCGATGCAGCGACCGCGGGCATGATCAATACCGTGTCGCATCTCGTAGAGGTTGAGGAGGCCGAGTGACCATGGCTGAAAACACTGGGAGCAAGAAGCAGCACGCTCTGAAGGTTCACCACCTGCGTCCGGCCCCCGGATCTCACCAGTCCAAGACCCGTGTGGGTCGTGGTGAGGCTTCGAAGGGTAAGACGGCCGGTCGTGGTACCAAGGGCACCAAGGCGCGTTACCAGGTGAAGGCCGGTTTCGCCGGCGGTCAGCTGCCGTTGCACATGCGTCTGCCCAAGCTGCGTGGTTTCAAGAACCCGTTCCGCGTGGAGTACCAGGTTGTGAACCTGGATCGTCTGGGCGAACTGTTCCCCGAGGGCGGCACGATCGGTATTTCCGATCTCGTTGCCAAGGGTGCAGTGCGCAAGAACCAGCCGGTCAAGGTTCTGGGCACCGGAGAGATCTCCGTTGCACTGAACATCACCGCGGACAAGTTCTCCGCCTCCGCGGCTGAGAAGATCGCAGCTGCCGGCGGTTCCACGCAGACCGCGTGAGACTGTACGCAGTAATCGGTTGTAGGGTGTAACCCTGAACTGAAGCGGGCCCCCGGGCGGGTTTGGGGGGCGGGGGGCGGGGGGGTTTTTGGAGGTGTTTGGGCGGCCCCAGCGGGGGGGCGCG
>JAKDKI010000131.1 GCA_030453435.1 Kocuria sp. | reverse complement strand
GCCGAGGACAGTTCCTTCTTGGCCTGCTCAGCGGCTTCCTTCAGACGCTGCAGAGCGATCTTGTCCTTGGACAGGTCCGCGCCGGTCTTGGACTTGACCTGCTGAAGCAGCCAATCCACGATGCGCTGATCCCAGTCGTCACCGCCCAGGCGGTTGTCACCGGCTGTGGCGCGCACCTGAATGGTGGAGAAATCATCCTCGTCCTTGCCAACTTCCAGCAGGGAGACGTCGAAGGTACCGCCACCGAGGTCGAAGACCAGGATGAGCTCGTCTTCCTTGCCCTTTTCCAGGCCGTAGGCCAGAGCCGCAGCGGTGGGCTCATTGACGATACGCAGCACGTTCATACCGGCGACCTCGCCGGCTTCCTTGGTGGCCTGACGCTCGGCGTCGTTGAAGTACGCGGGAACAGTGATCACGGCGTCCGTCACCTTGTCACCCAGGTAGGACTCCGCATCCGCCTTGAGCTTCATGAGCGTACGGGCCGAGACTTCCTGCGGGGTGTAGGTCTTACCGTCGATCTCGGTGGACCAGTCGGTGCCCATGTGGCGCTTGACCGATGCGATGGTGCGGTCCACGTTGGTCACTGCCTGGCGCTTGGCGACGTCACCCACCAGGGTTTCGCCGTCCTTGGAGAATGCCACGACGGAGGGGGTGGTGCGGTTGCCCTCGGCGTTGGCGATCACGGTGGGCTCGCCGCCTTCGAGAACAGACACCACGGAGTTGGTAGTACCGAGGTCAATACCTACTGCACGAGACATTGAATGTCCTTTCCTTGACTGTGTTGCATCGGGATCCGCCTGCTGGGCGAGAACCCGCAAGATCAAACTTGAGCTTTCGTGACTCAAGTCTGCCATATGAGCGTCAGATGTCAAGTTAAGTTGAGCCGACCCCGCTCAAGGCTCTGGATGGAGGGTCGGCACCGTAGTATTCGGGCAGTCTGGCTAATCACCGAGAACTCGATACAATCGTGTGTTTGCGCGCGCGGATCTTATCGGCGCATGCCGAGCAACACAGGACCCGCCCTACTGAGGAGATTCGTCCCTACTCGATTCCACGATTCATTCACTCGACGCCATGTCCAGGAGGACCGTCTTGAGCACGCCGCCACACTCTCCAGAGAACCAACCCGGTTCCAGTTCGACCGGAACCGCAGAACCCCCCAACGGTGAAATCATCTACCGGGACAACCGCAGCAAACCCCGTCGAATTTTCGACGAGCTGACCTATCCCCACGGCATCCACCCGGCGCTGGTCCCGGGTGTCGGCGTGGAAGATCGCAAACTGTCCTTCGGCACGGACAAGGTGGTCTTCGTGGTCACCGCAGCCCTGATCCTGGGCTTCATCCTGTGGGGAACCCTCTCCACCGAGACACTGACCAATGTGTCTTCCACGGCCTTGGCCTGGGTCACTGCCAACACCGGATGGTTCTTCATCCTGCTCTCCACCGCAGCAGTGCTCTTCATGCTGGTCATCGGTTTCACCCGCACCGGCCGCATCAAGCTCGGCCGCGACAACGAGCCGCCCGAGTACTCGTTCTTCTCCTGGCTCGCCATGCTCTTCGCAGCGGGCATGGGTATCGGTCTGATGTTCTACGGCGCGTTCGAGCCCATGACCTACTTCGAAGGTGGCATCCCCGGTTTTGAGGGTGTGGCCGAGGCCGGCGGCAACTCAATGGTCGTGTACTCCCTGGTCCAGACCGCGTTCCACTGGGCACTGAACCCCTGGGCCATTTACGCAGTGGTGGGTGTCTCCGTGGCTTACGGCGCGTACCGCCGCGGCCGTCCACCATTGATCTCCCGCATCTTCACCACGCTCCTCGGCCAGCGTCAGGTGGAAGGCACTCTGGGCAAGCTCATCGACGTGTTCGCGATCTTCGCAACCCTGTTCGGCACCGCTGCGTCATTGGGCTTCGGTGCGATTCAGATTTCCCAAGGTCTGAACATCGTGGGCGGTATCGGCTCGGCCGGTAACTCAACGGCCATCGTGGTCATTTGCATTCTGTCGATCGCGTTCATCATCTCGGCGGTGTCAGGGGTGTCCCGTGGTATCCGCTACCTCTCCAACACCAACCTGGTGCTCGCCTTCATCCTGGCCCTGTTCGTGTTCGTCGTGGGACCCACGGTGTTCATGCTCAGCCTGATCCCATCCGTGTTCTCCACCTACATCTCCGAGTACCTGTTCATGACCGGCCAGTCGGCCGCGTGGGGACCCGCAGCCGCTGAGTTCTCCAGCACCTGGACCGTGTACTACTGGGCTTGGTGGATGTCCTGGGCGCCGTTCGTGGGCATGTTCATCGCCAAGATCTCCCGAGGTCGCACCATTCGTCAGTTCGTGACCGTGGTGCTCGTGGTGCCGGCGTCCGTGTGTGTCCTGTGGTTCGTCGTGTTCGGCGGTGCCGCCATGTACTACGCGCAGAACGGCGCCAACCTGACAGTGGAGGACGGCGCAGAATCCATGCTGTTCGGGTTGCTCGACCAGCTGCCCCTGTCAGCCATCACCTCCGTGCTGGCCATGATCGTGATCGGCATCTTCTTCGTGACCAGTGCAGACTCCGCGTCCGTGGTCATGGGCACCATGACTCAGCGCGGCAAGCCGGTCCCGGCCAAGTGGATTGTGATCTTCTGGGGCCTGTGCCTGGCCGGTATCGCCATCGTGATGCTGTTGGTCGGTGGTGACAATGCCCTGGCAGGTATGCAGAACCTGGTGATCGTCTCCGCACTGCCCTTCGCAGTGATTATGTGCGGCATGATGATCTCGCTGTTCAAGGATCTCCGGAAGGACCCGGCCACACTGCGTTCACAATTTGCCTCGGCCGCCATGGACAAGGCGATCTCCGCCGGCCTGGCCGAACACGGCGATGACTTCGCCCTGCAGGTCGAGCATGCTGAGGGCCACCGTGCCGCGGGTCAGGACTTCGACTCGCACGATCCGTCCGTCACCGAGTGGTACCGCCAGACGGATGAGGACGGCCAGGAGATCGACTTCGAGTACCAGACCGCTTGGTCCTCGTCCCCCGTGGACGACATCGCTGAAACCACCCCGGATGAGAAAGCCCCCTGGCAACAGGGCGCGGACTCGCCAGAGAAGTAAGCAGAAGTGGTCAGTAACTGACCGTTCCTTCAATGGGGGCTCGGTGCCAACCGGCATTGAGCCCCCATTTCTGTGGGCGGAACGAACCGAAGCCGTCACATGAGGGCAAAGTTTCGTAAAGTGGGAGTCATGTTCAAAATCGTCACGGTGTGCACCGGCAACATCTGTCGTTCCCCCATGGCTCACGCCCTACTCAATGCTGAGTTGGAGAACGCAGGCCTGCAGGATCGAGTGAGCGTGATCTCCGCCGGAATCAGCGACGAGGAGCACGGCAACCCCGTGGACCCCCGCGCCGTGACCGTGTTGTCCCGCAACGATCTCGAGTTGCCGGATCACCAGGCCCACCGCATCACCGATGACGAGCTGCAGGATGCCGATCTCCTGCTGGCCATGACGGCCGCGCACCAGGCCGAGCTGCGACGTCGGCTGGGCGATGACCACTCCGAGAAGGTGCGGCTCATGCGTTCCTTTGGCGAGCAGGACAGCGGCGAGGATGACCTGGGCATTGCCGACCCTTGGTACGGCGGCGCCGATGACTTCGACCTGGCCTGGGAACAGATCCGTGAGGCCGTGCCCCACGTGATTTCCGAGGTCTCCCAGAGGCTCAAGACACCGTGATCGACCCCGAGGAAAATTTCGACGACGCCCTGTTCGCGGCCTATCCGGAGGGCGTGAACCTGGCGCGACTGCTTCCCGTGCCCACGCAACGGCCGTTCATCATCGGCATCGATGGCCGGTCGGGTGCCGGTAAAACCACTCTGACCGCCCAGCTCGCGGCGGTACTGGATCGCCGGCACGATGTCACGGTGTTCCATCTAGAGGACATTTATCCGGGGTGGAACGGTTTGGAAGAGGGAATCGACCAGTACGTGAATGAGGTCCTCCAACCCTTGCGCAAGGGGCAGGACGCGCACTGGACCGCGTGGGACTGGCTGACTAACGAACCCGGCACTCCCCGGCTGACCCGCGCCGCGGAAATCGTGCTGGTTGAGGGCGTGGGAGCCTGCAATCAACTAGCCCGCCCGCTGCTCGATTCATCAGTGTGGGTTGAGCTTCCCGCGGCACTGCGAAAGATGCGAGCGCTCGAACGGGACGGTCGTTCCTACGAGAAATTCTGGGACATGTGGGCGGAGCAGGAACAGGCCTATCTGTCGGAGGATCCGGTCTGGGAGAACGCGGACGTTCTGCACCCCGGCCCGGCCCCGGAATCAGCAACATCGTCCGAGGACGGGCGGGGTCAGTCGTGAGCGGCGTGCAGCGCGCCGTGGTCATGATGGCACCGGTGGACCAGGAGCCCCACCTGGTGGATCCCGCTCGTCCGCTGGTCCTCATCGATGACGAGGGACTGACCCGCGGCGACGGTGTCTTCGAAACCATGCACGCGCTGGACGGTGAGGTCTACAAGTTCGGAGCGCACTACCGTCGGTTGTGTGCCTCCGCTCGGCTGGCCCAGCTCCCGGTGCCTTCGGAACAGTCCTGCCGGGTTGCCATCGAACTGGGATTGTCCAACGCTGGTGCCGGAGGCGACGCCGGACTGGGTGCCGAACACACCATCAAGCTGAGCATCAGTCGCGGTGCCCCCGGTGGAACTCCCTGGGCGTGGCTCACCGTGACACCCGTGGGTGCGGCCACGTTCGCAGTGCGGCGCAGCGGTGTCTCAGCCGTACTGTTGCAACGCGGTCATGATCCGGCGGAAGACTCCGGCTGCGCGTGGCTGCTCCCCGGAGCCAAGACTCTCTCCTATGCGGTCAACATGGCCGCTCTGCGCCACGCACGCGATCTCGGTGCGGACGAGGCCATCTTCACCACCTCGACCGATCGTCGCGTACTAGAGGCCGCGACGTCGTCCGTGATCTGCGCGCGCACCGGCCACGGCGAACGCACCCTGGTGACCCCGGAGCCATCGCACGGCATCCTGCCGGGTACCTCGCAGGCCCGCATTTTCGCAGCGGCCCGCCAGGACGGCTGGCGCATCGATTACGGGCCGATCTACCCGGCGGACCTACTGCGCGCCGACGCCGTATGGCTCACCTCGTCCGTGCGGCTCGCCGTTCCCGTGGTGCGCCTGGATCAGCAACCGCTTCCGCACAGTGGAGAGCTCACAGATTTGCTCACGGGGTATCTGGTGGGTCACTGACCCCTAGCACCTGGGACCACACCGAGATAACACCGTGCCGATCAACCAGTGGCACAGTGCCGGTGGCCCCTGGGTCTCGGAGCCCCAGGCACGGTTACTGCCAGATGAACCGGTGCGTACCCAGCAGCAGGGAGACCGCCAAGGCTCCCACCGCGATCAGCACCGCGGCACCGCCCGTGTACAGGTCCACGCGGCTGTAACGCGGAACGCGCGCCCACGTGCGCTTACCAGCTCCGAACCCGCGTGCTTCCATGGTCATGGCCAGACGCGTGGCGCGGCGCAGCGACTGGACCAGCAGGGTGAAAGCCTGACCTCCGAATTCCTTGGCCATGCCCACCGGCCCGCGGTCATTACCCGCCCCGCGAGCGCGCCGAGCGGAAGCCAACACGGACCATTCCTTGACCATGACCTCCACCAAACGCAACGCCGCCAGTGAGGCCAGTACGAACCGCTCGGGCAGCCTCAGGGTCTGCGCCAACCCGTCAGCCAGGTCGGTGGGATCGGTGGTGAGCAGAACGGTGATGCCGGGCAGCGCAATGGCCAAGCCACGCAACGCAATGGCGGCACCGGCCGCCAGCGAGCCGGTGGTCACGGTGACCCACCCCAGGCTCAGCAGCACCGTGCCGCCCTCCGGGGACAGCATGGCCGTACCCCAACCGCTGATGATCGCGGCCACGGTAATCGGCCACAGGGTGAGGAACAGTCGGAGCGGTTTCTGTCCTGCCGCGCTGAGCAGGATCAGTTGACCGAGCAGGGCGATGCCGCTGGTCACCGGGTCCGCGCTCACCACGAGAACCACCGTGATGAGCAGGGCCCCCAGCAGTTTGATCACGGCATTGGAGCGGCCCACCGGGCTGAACCGGGCGGTGTCCGCAATGGCGGTTACGCTCATGTTCCCAACCTCATTTCCTGGGCGTCGAGTGCTGCGATCAGTTCCCGGTCGTGGGTCACGGCCACCACTGCGGTGCCGCGTTCCATCTCCTCGACCAGCATGTTGACCAGTTCACGCCAGGTCTGTGCGTCCTGGCCAAAGGTGGGTTCGTCCAGGATGAGCACGTCCGGGGCGGATGCCAGCACGGTGGCCACGGACAGCCGCCGCTTCTGGCCACCGGACAGCGTGAACGGGTTGGCATCGGCAATGTCCGCAAGGTCAAGACGGTCCAGCAGAGTGTTGATGCGTTCCTCGTCCACGCCGGGTCCCGCCCCACGGCGTGCTGCTTGTAGCGGCCCGTATTCCAGTTCGGCCCGCACGGTGGAGCATAGGAATTGATGCTCGGGGTGTTGGAACACGCTGCCGATTCGGGTGATGAGTTCGGTCCCCTCCCACAG
>JAKDKI010000504.1 GCA_030453435.1 Kocuria sp. | reverse complement strand
GCCCGAAGATCAGCACGTCAGTGTCCGGGAAGGCCTTGTCCATACGCTTCTCGCGTCCGGTGGCCGCACCGGATTCGTGCGTCATGGCGAACCGCAGACCCTCCATCTCCCAGTGGATGGTTTCGGGCATAAGCTCGCGCAGCTCGGGACCGTCGTTATTGCCCCACACGGCGATCAACCGCTTGGACCTGCTCTTGAGAGCTTCATAGGTGTCCAGATCCACCCAGTCCCCAGCGTGGATCACCACATCTGCGGAGTCGACCTGCTCCCACACCTGGTCAGGCAGGGCTTTTGCACGCTTGGGAAGGTGCGTATCGGCAATGAGAAGAATGGATGTGCTCACGGTCCTATTGTCCCGGTCAGCACTCAATCACGTTGACCGCCAGGCCACCGCGGGATGTTTCCTTGTACTTGACCTTCATGTCCGCGCCGGTTTCGCGCATGGTCTTCACGACCTGATCGAACGAGACCTTGTGTTCGCCGTCGCCATGCATGCACAGTCGGGCCGAGTTAATGGCCTTGACGCTGGCAATCGCATTGCGCTCGATGCAGGGAATCTGAACGAGGCCACCCACGGGATCACACGTGAGACCCAGGTTGTGCTCGATCCCCAGTTCGGCGGCGTTCTCCACCTGACGGGGAGACCCGCCGATCACGGCGCACAATCCGGCCGCGGCCATCGCGCACGCCGATCCCACCTCACCCTGACAGCCGACCTCGGCGCCGGAGATGGACGCGTTCTCCTTGATGATGATGCCGATCGCGGCGGCGGTCATCAGGTAGTTGAGCACCTGGTCATCGTTGGCATCTTCCATGAAGCGCGTGTAGAAATGCAGCACCGCCGGGATGATGCCCGCTGCACCGTTGGTGGGTGCCGTGACGATACGGCCACCGGAGGCGTTCTCCTCATTGACCGCGAGCGCCCACAGGTTGACCCAGTCCATGCCTCGCATGGGGTCGTTGTCGGCTTCCTTGGCGCGTAGACGACGTCGCAGTTCCGGCGCCCGACGCCGCACTTTCAGTCCCCCGGGCAGCGTTTTCTCTTCGCGCGTGCACCCGTTCTCCACACACTCCTGCATCACGTCCCAGATATGCAGTAGTTGAGCCCGGGTGTCCTCGGCGGGCCGCCAGGACTCCTCGTTGGCGATCATGACCTCTGCAATGGACAGCCCCTCGGTCTCACACACGGCCAGCAACTCGTCGCCGGTGTTGAACGGGTACTTCACCGGGGTGGTGTCCGCGACGATCTTGTCCGAGCCGGAGGCCGACTCGTCCACCACGAAACCGCCGCCCACCGAGTAGTAGATCCGTTCGCGCACCAGGTCACCAGCGGCGTCGTAGGCTTCGAAGCTCATCCCGTTGGGGTGAGTGGGCAGAGACTTGCGGCGGTGCATGATCACATCGTGAGAGCGATCGAAGCCGATCCCCTGCCGACCGCCGAGCATCAGCTTCTGATCGTCGGTGGCCTGGCGGACCTGATCGTCTGCGGAGTCCGTATCCACGGTCTCTGGTTCCTCGCCCATCAGGCCCAGGATCACCGCCTTGTCCGATCCGTGCCCCCAGCCCGTGGCGCCCAGAGAGCCGAAGAGCTGGGAATGGACGCGCGCCACGGATTCCAGCAAGCCGTCTTCCTCGAGCCCCTCGACGAACAACCGCGCAGCCCGCATGGGTCCCACGGTGTGCGATGAGGACGGGCCGATTCCGACCGAGAACAGATCCAATGCGCTCAGTGCCACG
>JAKDKI010000503.1 GCA_030453435.1 Kocuria sp. | reverse complement strand
TCGAAATCGTGGTCGGCCGCGAGTACAGTCGCGCCGTTCACAATCGCATACCCCGCGATCAGGATGTCGAGCGAGCCGGCCGCACGCACAAGCCCCGAGTTCCAAAGGGCACCTTGGATATCCAGGACGAGCGACTCATCAGGAGCATGTTCGAGCGGAAACCCTAAGGAAATCTGCTGTCGATAAAGCGTGTACTGTTCCGGCGATCGAGCACTATGGCAAAACTCCAGAACCTGGGGCGCACAGGTCACGAAGAGATCCGACGGTGCCTGTTCGATGTGACGGAGTCGAGCCGCGATTCGCTGATCACCGGACGCCAATCTCGCCCATACCGAATTATCAACCAAGTAATCGGTCACGAACTGGGCAATTCTGAGCTTGGTACCTCGTCTGTTGGAGCGCCAAGTCCAGACTCAAGGTCCGTCAATTCGGCGATTCCATCAATCATCGCGCCCTTCTGCTTGGAAGCGATCAGCCTGCGGAGAGCTAGATCGAGGACAGCGCGGTTTGAACGCTCACCAGTGAGAATTCGAGCTCTTTCTATGAGCCCAGGGTCAAGGTCAACACTCGTCATTGCCATGGTCCACCCCTTCCATTATATGGTTCATTATATGCTCCGTGGGTATCAGTTGTACATGGCAGGACGGTGCGGCCTGTTACCTTGGCCGGGTTTCCCAGAACGCTACGGCGCTCGCCGCAGCGACGTTGAGGGAATCCACTCCGTGGCTCATGGGGATGATCACGTGGCGATCAGCGTGGTAAAGGGTCGCGTCGCCGAGTCCCTGACCCTCCGTGCCAAGAATCAGAGCGAGCTTCTCGGGCTTCTCGGCAGCGAGCTCGTCAACGGTCACCGCATCCTCCGACAGCGCGAGTGCTGCAGTGAGGAAGCCCGCGTCCTTCACGATCTGCAGGTCCGCAGTCCAATGCTCCAGCCGTACCCAGGGAACCTGGAACACGGTTCCCATCGATACCCGAACGGCGCGCCGATACAAGGGGTCGGCACAGCGTGGGGTGACCAGAACGGCGTCGACATCCAAGGCCGCCGCGGAACGGAAGATCGCCCCTACGTTCGTGTGGTCCACGATGCCCTCGAGGATCGCCACACGGCGAGCGGAGGCCAGCACGTCGGGCAAGGAAAGCGGGGCCGGGCGGTGCATGGCGGCAATCGCCCCGCGGTGAAGGTGGAAGCCGGTGATGTGCTCGAGCACGTCGTCAGAGCCGACGAACACCGGAACGTCGTAGGCGTTGAGGATGTCGCGCATGTCGTCGAGCCATTTCTCGGCCATGAAGAACGAGCGAGGCTGGTGGCCGGCGTCTAGGGCGCGGCGCAGGACCTTGGAGGACTCGGCGAGGTAAAGCCCGCGCTCAGGCTCGATCTTGCGGCGCAGGGCCACGTCCGTGAGGCTCGTGTAATCGGCCACGCGCGGATCTTTGGGGTCGGTGAGACGGACAATGCGGTCTTCAAAAGACGAAACAGTCATAGCGGATCTCCTAGAACAGCTGGGAGACCATGTTGATGAGGGCCACCACGCCCAGGATCACGATCACCGTGCGAAGAACGATGGGCGACATGCGCTTGCCGATCTTGGCACCCAGCCAAGAACCGAGGGTCGAGCTCAGCGCAATGAACAGCACCACCCACCAGTTGATGCGGTCGAACGCCAAGAGGATGTAGGACAGCGCGGCCACAATGTTCACCGCGGCCACGAGCACGTTCTTCACAGCGTTGGCCGCCTGCATGGA
>JAKDKI010000502.1 GCA_030453435.1 Kocuria sp. | reverse complement strand
TCACCCAGGATCCGTGGGATTTCCCCACCCCGCTCGTGGAGGGTTACGGCCCCGGAGCGTCCCAGAACGACATCGCTCCGGCCGGCTCACCCGCCCAGCCCACCATTCCGCAGCGCTACCGGGATGCTTCTCCCGAGGAACTGGACGCGATGATCGTGGCGGCCAAGGAAACCCTGGGCGAGCGCGCCGTCGTGATGGGGCATTTCTACCAGCGTGACGAAGTGGTCAAGCACGCGGACTTCATCGGCGACTCCTTCCAGCTCGCACAGCAGGCCAAGGCCCACCCCGAGGCGGAAGCCATCGTGTTCTGCGGTGTGCACTTCATGGCCGAGACCGCGGACATCCTGTCCCAGGACAACCAGTCCGTGATCCTGCCCAACCCCGCAGCGGGCTGCTCCATGGCGGACATGGCCGACTCCGATTCCGTGGAGGACTGCTGGGCGGACCTCATGGACGTCTTCGGCCCCCACGCCGTGGATGAGAACGGCCAGATCATCACCGATGAGAACGGCGAACCGCTCGCCTCCGTAATCCCCGTGACCTACATGAACTCCTCGGCAGCGCTCAAGGCGTTCTGTGGCCGCAACGGCGGCATCGTGTGCACGTCTTCCAATGCACAGACCGTCCTGGAGTGGGCGTTCAAGCGCGGCCAGCGCGTGTTGTTCTTCCCGGATCAGCACCTGGGACGCAACACCGCCAAGGCCATGGGTGTACCGCTCGAGCAGATGCCCCTGTGGAACCCCCGCAAGGAACTGGGCGGCAACAGCGCTCAGAGCCTCAAGGACTCGAGCGTCATCCTGTGGCACGGCTTCTGCTCGGTCCACAAGCGCTTCACCGTGGGTCAGATCGACAAGGCCCGCGCGGAGTACCCCGGCTGCACCGTGGTCGTGCACCCGGAGTCCCCCATGGAGGTCGTGGACGCGGCGGATTCCTCCGGCTCAACCGACCACATCCGCAAGGCCGTTCAAGCTGCCGAGCCGGGTCAGACCTTCGCGATCGGCACCGAGATCAACATGGTCAACCGCTTGGCCGCCGAACACCCCGAGCACACCATTTTCTGCCTGGATCCCGTGATCTGCCCGTGCTCCACCATGTACCGCATCCACCCGGGATATCTCGCTTGGGTCCTGGAGGAACTGGTGGCCGGACGCGTGGTCAATCAAATCTCCGTCTCGGACAGCGTCGCCCAAGAGGCCTCTGTGGCCCTCGAGCGGATGCTGGCCGCCGTACCGAAGAAGTGACTCATGACTGACGTGATTGTCATTGGCAGCGGGGCGGCCGGTCTCAGCGCGGCACTGTCCGCGGCCGAGGCGGGCGCCCACGCCACCGTCATCACCAAGGCCTCACTCACCCTCACCGCAACTGATCGCGCGCAGGGTGGCATGGCCGCGATGACCAGCGCCCTGCCCGAGGGTCAACCCAAGGACTCCGTCCAGCTACACGTCCAGGACACCCTGGTCGCGGGCGCGGGATTGTGCGAGCCACCGGTGGTTCAGGGCGTGGTTCAAGATTCCGCCGACGCCGTTCGCGTCCTCACCGACCGCGGCGTCGCCTTTGATCGCGTGGCGGGGCCTGGATCGCCCTGGGTTCAGGGTTTGGAAGCGGCACACAGCGTGTCCCGGATCCTGCATGCCGGAGGTGACGCCACGGGGCACGCGATTCAGGATGCGCTGTCCGCGCGGTCGCGTGATGCCGCGGCAGTCGGAGATATACGACTTATGGAATACACGCTGGTCACCGGCGTGCTGACT
>JAKDKI010000501.1 GCA_030453435.1 Kocuria sp. | reverse complement strand
TACGAGGGCATCCACGAATCCAGCGCCCGTCTGGTGGGCGGCTCCTACCAAGGCGCGGTGGATATTTTGGACGGTAAAGCCGTCCACGCCGTGAACTTTGGCGGCGGCATGCACCACGCCGCTCGCGACAAGGCCAGCGGGTTCTGCGTCTACAACGACTGCGCCGTGGCCATCCAGCACTTGCTCGACAACGGTGTGCAGCGCGTGGTCTACATCGACGTGGACGGCCACCACGGGGACGGCACGCAGTCCATCTTCTTCGACGATCCCCGTGTCATGACCATCTCCCTTCACGAGACCGGTCTTTCGCTGTTTCCCGGCACGGGTTTCGCCAACGAGATCGGCGAGGGCCAGTCCGCGGGTACCTCGGTCAACGTGGCCATGCCCACGCGAGCCGATGATTCCCAGTGGTTGCGCGCCTACGACGCCGTGGTCCCGCCTCTCGTGCGGGAGTTCCGTCCCGAGGTGATCGTGTCCCAGCACGGCTGTGACTCTCACTTCCAGGACGAACTCACCCACTTGCGTGTGAGCATTGACGGTCAGCGCCAGATCGCCTTGGGGGTCTCCGAGCTTGCTGATGAGGTCTGCGAGGGGCGTTGGATTGCGACCGGCGGAGGCGGTTACGACTGCCATGACGCCGTGCCGCGTTCCTGGGCGCACCTGGTGGGGATCGCCAGCGCCCGGCCGGTTGCGGTGACCACTCCGATTCCGCAGGAATGGCGGAACTACATGGACGAGAAATACGGCGGTCACGCTCCCGAGATGATGGGTGACAACGTGGATCTGTGGTGGCGTTCGTGGGAGATCGGCTTCGACCCCAACGATGAAACTGACCGATCCATCATGGCTACCCGCAAGGAAGTCTTCCCCCATTGGGGCCTGGACCCCTGGTACGACTGAGTCTGATTGGGGCCTGACCAGGATTCACGTTTAGGGTGATTCCTATGGCCAATGATTCATATTCAGCTCTCTCCGACCCCACCCGTCGGCGGATCCTTTCCGCCCTGCGCGACGGCCCGCGCCCGGTGGGAGAGTTGGTCGAAGAACTGGAAGTCTCCCAGCCCACCGTGTCCAAACACCTCAAGGTACTGCGGGACACCGGACTGGTGGCAACGCGGGCCGAGGGCCAGAAGCGTTTCTACAGCGTGGAACCGCAACCCCTGCGAGACGTCACTGCCTGGATCGAGGATCTGCTGACCGCAGCCGCTGAGTCTGCGGAGCCCGCCGAGATCAAGGGCACCGCCGAGTCCGCGGAGCCCACCCAGGCCAAGGACGCCACCGAGTCTGCTGCAGAAGTGGAGGCCGCCGAGACATCAGCGTCCGGAGGAGCCCCCGAAACCCCCGAAGCACCCGCCGACGAGCCGGACACTGCCGAGATCGTGTCAGACGCGGCCGATGTCCCCGATCCTGACGAGGCGCCCCCCGCTGCTGAGGAGCCTCGCAACCTTCCGTGGTTCACCTCTGCGCAGGCTGCGGAAGAGCATGAGCAGGATCGAGCGGAGGCAGAGATCAGCGAAACCTCGGAGCCCACGGAATCAGAACCAGAGGTTGCAGAGGCGCCCATTTTCAACGTTATTTCAGACGACGAATCCGAGGTTGGCCAGGAAAATTTGCAGGAACTCCTGGAAGATCCCGAGGTATCCAACATTTCCACACTCCCTGACGCTGTTGCCTTGGACACAGAGGTTGAGGTCACAGGCGCTAGTGTGGGGGCTAACACCGACGTTACTTCCGCTGAGTCCAGCGCGGATTCTGA
>JAKDKI010000500.1 GCA_030453435.1 Kocuria sp. | reverse complement strand
ATTAGCTGGATCGTCCTGGGCCTGATCGCTGGCGCACTCGCCAAGCTCATCATGCCCGGCCGTCAGGGTGGCGGCATTATCGTCACCATCATCCTGGGCATCATCGGTGCAATCTTGGGCGGCTTCTTGGGCAGCCTGATCGGCATCGGATCCTTGGAATCCGTGTTCGACATCGGAACCATCATCACCGCAATCGTGGGCGCACTCATCGTGCTGTTCATCTACGGTGCAGTGACCGGCCGCAAGGGCGCTCGTCGCTGATCCACGGCTTCACTGAACAAGGGCGTCACCTTCGGGTGGCGCCCTTGTTTTGTGTCCTGACCATGTTCGATCCGCGAGATACTGGTAACCATGTCTGACGCTCCCTTGACCATGACCCCCGAATTCGACCTGGCCACTCGCGACCACTCCCGGCGCGTGGTCGTTCTCGGGTCCACAGGATCCATCGGTACGCAGGCGCTCGACGTCGTCGCGTCCGCTCGTGGGTTGAAGCGGCCGGGGGAGGACGACGGCGCCAGTGCTCACCCGCCGTTGTCGGTCACGGCTTTGGCCGCGGGAACGTCCAACCTGTCCTTGTTGGCCGAGCAAGCAGTCCGTGAACGGGTGTCCGCGGTCGGAACCAGCGGCACCGCCGAGCACGCGAGGGAGCTGAGAGCGCTCATCTCCCAGCGGGCGGCGGGGGAGGGACTCACGGGGTTCAACCCGGAAATCTTCCACGGGCCGGACGCTTCGACACGCGTAGCCGAATGGTCCGACTCTGATGTAGTGCTCAACGGCATCACCGGGTCGATCGGATTGGCGCCGACTCTTGCCGCCCTGCATGCTGGAAAACCTGTGGCTCTGGCTAACAAGGAGTCCCTGATCGCTGGCGGCCCTCTGGTCAAGCAGGCCGCAGCGGCAACCGGACTGGAAACTCCGTTGATCCCGGTGGATTCCGAGCACTCCGCACTGGCTCAGGCGCTGCGGGGAGGGCGTGCGAGCGAGGTGGACCGATTGATCCTCACCGCGTCCGGCGGTCCGTTCCGCGGAATGAAGCGCGAAGACCTGCAGGCGGTGACTCCCGAGCAGGCCCTCAAACACCCCACGTGGGACATGGGCGTCATGGTCACGACCAACTCGGCGACCATGGTCAACAAGGCCCTAGAGGTGCTGGAAGCCTCCCTTCTCTTTGACATCGAACTCGATCGCATTGACGTAACGGTGCACCCGCAGTCCGTGGTGCACTCCATGGTGCAGTTCGTGGACGGTTCCACGCTGGCCCAGGCCTCACCGCCTGACATGCGTTTGCCCATTGCGCTGGGCATCGGGTGGCCACACAGAATTGCCGGCGCGGCGGCATCGTGCGATTGGACCCGATCCGCGCAGTGGACCTTCGAGCCGCTCGACTCCGAGGCGTTCCCCGCGATCGAACTGATGAAGCATGCCGGAAACCTGGGCGGAACGTGGCCCGCAGTGTTCAACGCGGCCAATGAGCAGGCCGTTTACGCCTTTCACCGAGGTGACGTGAGATTCACGGACATTGTGGACATCGTGGCTGCCGTGGTGGATGACCACCAGGGTGAGAAATCCCCGCGGCTCGAGGACGTTCTCGGTGCGGAGGACTGGGCCAGGGACCGGGCGGATCGCTTGATTGCGCAGCGGTTCAGCGCACTCTGACTCCCGCGTGCCCCGTGCTAGGATTGGCGCCGGATGACGAGATCCGGCGCGAAGCTCTGGCTGGCCGGACGGCAACCCTCTCCCGTAGCGGGGTGCCCCAGATGAC
>JAKDKI010000130.1 GCA_030453435.1 Kocuria sp. | reverse complement strand
CACGGCGGCGGTTGCGCCTGCAAGATCCCGCCGGGAGAACTCGAGGAGGCCGTTCGCGGCCTGACCGGCCAAACCGCGCCCAACGTTCTGGTGGGCCTGGACGACGGCGACGACGCCGCTGCGGTCCTGGTTCGCGATGACCTCGCCGTGCTGTCCACGGCAGATTTCTTCACCCCCGTGGTCGACAACGCCTACGACTGGGGTCGGATTGCCGCGGCCAACGCCCTCTCCGATGTCTATGCCATGGGTGGTCATCCGGTCGTCGCCATCAATTTGGTGGGCTGGCCCCGCGACGTGCTTCCTATGGAACTGATGTCCGAGGTGTTGCAGGGCGGACTGGACATCGCCTCCGAGGCAGGGTGCCCGGTCATCGGCGGTCATTCGATCGATGACCCCGAACCCAAATACGGTATGGCCGTGACCGGCACTGCCGACCCCACCAAGCTGCTGCGCAACGACACCGCGGAGGCGGGGTTGCCCATCACACTCACTAAACCGCTGGGCGTGGGGTTGCTCAACAACCGTCACAAGCAGACCGGCGAGGTCTTCGATGAAGCCATCGCCACCATGACCCAGCTCAACCGGGATGCTTCCCAAGCGGCAGTTGCTGCGGGGCTGAAGGCCGCCACAGATGTCACCGGCTTCGGGTTACTCGGCCACCTCTACAAGATGGCCCGTGCTTCCGGAGTAGGCGCGGTCATCGATCGCAGTGCGGTTCCCATGGTCTCCGGTGCGGCAGAGGCGCTGCGGGACGGATTCGTTTCCGGCGGCACCCGTCGCAATCTCGACTGGGTGCGACCGCACCTGACCGCTGATTCCCGCATCTCCGATGACGATTTGCTGTTCCTTGCGGATGCCCAGACCTCGGGCGGACTGCTCGTGATCGGCGAGCTGCCCGGTCACCCGGTGATCGGCGAGACCGTGGCCCTCCCCGCTGACGACAGTGAGCTGGTCCGCGTCCGCTGATCAGCCGGCCGTGGTGATCGAGTCGTCCGTGATGCCCTCGGCACGGCGCTTGGCCAACCGGTTTCGCTGTGGTTCCACTGTGTACTTGGGGTCCTTCACGGAATCCTTGCCTGCCTGGAACACACCGAACCGAGTAAGTGCGGAGGACGCCACCAGGGCCGCGCCCGAGAGAGCGGCGACCCAGCGACGTCGTCCGCCGAGGGTTGTGCCGGTGGCACCCGCAATGGCAAGCCGCTCGCTCCATGTGAGCCACGTTCCGGGACGTCCCTGTTCAAGTGGTTCAGCGGCCACTGGGTCCATGCGCTGCTTCATGAGGTGCATGGAGACGAGCTCACCAGCCACGCCCGCGAGCGCGAAGGTTCGGGCGGGTGCCGTCTCGCGAGTCGGCGTGGTCAGCATGGCGAGGCCGCCGGCGGCCAGGGAAGCCGAGCTCACGAACACGAACGGAAGATCCTTGTGCATGGCATTCCACGTGGGAACCGCGGTGTCTCCGAGCAACACGGCGGTGTAAGCGGCCAGTGGCGCGCCCAATACTGCGGCACCCGCCGCGGCGGGGCGATCAACGAAACGCAGGACGGAACGCAGGGGTCCCAGAGGGAGTTTGGCGTGGGTCATGCGATCCACCTCGCCGGCCGCGGCGACACCCGCGTGCGTGGCGTAATACGCCAGCAACCACGAACCCAAGCTCATGGGTGAGGTGGGCTTGATGGTGCGCATCATGTGCAGGAACCGCTCTGGGCGGCCCAGGTCGGCCACCAGCGCCACCGTTCCCAGACCCGCGGCGGTGATGGCGGACAATCGCATGTTGCGTCGCAGAAGCGGTCGGTCGGTGAGCTCACCACCAAAGGCCAGGATGGACGATCCGCCCGCAAGACCACCGAGGAACAGGTACGCGCCAATTTCCTTCTCCCACGGTGGCGCCTTGACGATGGGTCGACCGTAGTAAGACGTGAAGTCTGGCTCGGGCACCATGGGCATTTCGCGCGAGCCGTCGCCTCCGCGGCGGAATGCTGACCCGGGCGCACGACGGCGCCCCTTGCCCTTCCGCTTCCGGCGCGGCTCCTCGGGTGGGCGGTAGCTGTCGAATTCGGAGACGCTCATCGGCGACCTCCCGATGCAAAAGCGACCGCACCCACGGCCAGCATTCCGGCGACGGCCATCCCGGCACGCTTGAACATGTCCGGAAGATCCGCAGTAGGGACCCGCGGATCAGGCGGCAGGCCGTAGGTTTCGGGTTCATCGAGCAGTAAGAACACTGAACCGGTGCCGCCCACGCCGTCCTTGGGGTTGGCACCGTAGAGGCGGGCCTCGGTCTGCCCCTGATCGCGCAACTGGGTCACACGCTCCCGGGCCGTGGCCACCATGGAATCCCGATCGCCGTACTTAATGGACGTGGTCGGGCAGGCTTGAGCGCACGCCGGGGTCTCGTCGTTCTTCATCCGGTCGTAACACAGCGTGCATTTCTGAGCGACGCCGTGTTCCGGCACCTTGACGGAGTCCGGCATGGGAGGTGAATCCCGCTGGTTCTTTGGTTCGAACACGCCGTCGCTGCGACGTTCAATCACGCCGAACGGGCACCCGGCTACGCACGTGCCACACCCGTTGCAAATGTCGTCCTGGACCACCACAGTGCCGTATTCGGTGCGGAACAGCGCACCCGTGGGGCACACGTCCAAGCATCCGGCGTTGGTGCAGTGTTTGCACACGTCGGAGGACATGAGCCAACGAAAATCCGGGGTGTCCGGGTGGACAGAGGAACCGCTGGAAGCACTCGCGCCGGAGGAATCGGGTGTTGTCCCGTCCGCTCCCCCCGCGTCACCACAGCCACAGCCTCCGGAACTGCAACCGCCCGACGAAGCCTGGGTGACTGGGACCGTGCCCCGCGACGTCGTCCCCTCCGGAGGACCCACGCGCGGCATGCCCAGCCCCACTAGTGAGCGCCCGGATTCCCGTGCTTTCTCGATCTGCCGGTCATCTTGTTCGATGAACGCCACGTGCCGCCACGTGTTGGCGCCCAGACCCCCGGTGTTGTCGTACGAGGATTCCAGTAATTCGTAGTTCGAATCCGCCGGATTACGGTTCCACTCCTTGCACGCGACCTCGCATGCCTTGCAACCGATGCAAATGGAGGTGTCCGTGAAGAACCCTTTTCGGGAGTGCGGATGATCGTAGTGGGCGTCGTGCGTCGGGTTCCCGGCAAGGGGTCGGTCAGTCATGATGATCAGTCCTCCTCGCCTTGGGAGAGCGAGTTGTCGGTGTGGTCACTGTCCTGGTCCGAGGACTGGCCCTTCGCATGGTTCCCCCGGATTTCGCGTTCCGGGTCGGTAACGCGAGTATTGCTGGTCTCCGGCGTGAGCCCGGCGCGTTGCTGGTACTCGTGTACTAACTCCGTGAGTGCGGGACCGCGGGGACGCCGTCCGGGACGGATGTCGCAAGAGCCCACCTTGGACCCTTGAATGTGCACGTTGGGGTCCAAGGCAATGCCCAACAGGTCGTTGGCGGAATCACCCGTCACCACGGCATCGGAACCGACACCCCAGTGATAAGGCAACCCAATCTGATGCACGGTATTGCCACCCACGGTCAACGGGGTCATGCGTTCGGTGACCAGCACCTTGACCTCGATGGCCGAACGTGGCGAGACGATGGTGGCCCATCCGTACGGTTCAAGACCTTTCTCCTGCGCAAGCTCCGGGGAGATTTCGCAGAACATCTCCGGCTGCAACTCCGCCAGGTATGGCAGCCAGCGGCTCATGCCACCGGCGGTGTGCTGCTCCGTCAATCGGTAGGTGGTGAACACATACGGGTACACACCGGAACCAGGATTGCCCGCACTCGGGGCAGACAGATTGTCCTCGCGTGCAAAGATCATGCGCGTGGGGTTCTGCTGCTGCGCGTAGAGAGGGTTGTCCACCGGCGATTCCTGGGGCTCGTAGTGGGTGGGCATGGGCCCGTCCACCATGCCCTTAGGAGCGAACAACCATCCCTTACCGTCCGCCTGCATGATGAACGGGTCGTCACCGGCCAGGGCATCCGCTCCGCGTTGGCCCTCCACTGGTCGACTGCCCGGTTCACGGTCCAGCGGGAAATCGGGATTGTCCTTGCCTGTCCACTGGTGTCGGTCCGCGTCCCACCACACCAGTTTCTTGCGCTCACTCCACGGTTGGCCGTCCGGGTCTGCGGAGGCGCGGTTGTAGAGGATCCTCCGGTTGGCGGGCCATGCCCAACCCCACTCGGACGCGATCTCGTCCTGTTCTTCACCCGGTTTGCGGTTGGCGGCCTGATTGACACCGTCCGCGTAGACACCGGTGTAGATCCAGCAACCGCCAGATGTCGTTCCGTCTGCCTTCATCTGGGTGTATGACGACAGCGGTGTGCCCGCGTCCGGGCCTTCGAGGAACTTGCCGTTGATCTCGGCCAGCACGGCCTCAGGATCCGGTTCGCCGTCCTCGTTGAGGGGGTAGTCCCAGGTGAGGTCTTGCAACGGACGGTCCCTGTGGTCGGTGGAATTCGCTACCCGCTGCCTGATGCGATGACCCAGCTCGAAAAAGAACTCCAGTTCACTCTGGCACTCACCCGGCGGGCTCACCGCCTGGTGACGCCATTGCAACAGGCGCTGGGTCTGCGTGAATGTTCCAGACTTCTCCACGTGCGTGGCCGCAGGCATGAAGAACACCTCGGTGTCGATGTCCTCCGCACGCAATTCCCCGGACTCGATTTCCGGCCCGTCCTTCCACCAGGTGGCGGATTCGATCATGTTCAGATCCCTGACCACCAACCACTTCAGGTGGGACATGCCCAGTCGTTGCATTTTGCCGTGCGCGGAGCCGACGGCCGGGTTCTGGCCCAGCAGGAAGTAGCCTTCCACCTCGTCGGCGAGCATGCCCATGAGCGTCTGATAGGTGCCATGGGGCCCGTTCAGACGAGGGATGTAGTCGTAGGCCCAGTTGTTTTCTTCCGTGGCGGCATCTCCCCACCATGCCTTCAGCAGGTTCACGGCGTAGGCGTCCGCGTAAGCCCAGAAACCCTTCTGTTCCTTGGCGGCAATGGTCTTGAGGTATTCCTCGAATGACTCCGATTCCACCGTTGGCATCGGAAGGTAACCGGGCAGCAAGTTGAACAGGGTGGGGATGTCAGTGGATCCCTGGATACTTGCGTGCCCGCGCAGCGCCATGATGCCTCCGCCGGGACGGCCCACATTGCCCAACAGCAGCTGGAGGATCGATGCGGTGCGGATGAACTGTGCGCCCAAGGTGTGCTGGGTCCAGCCCACCGCGTACGCGAAGCACGTGGTGCGGTCCCGGCCCGAATTCTCTGTGACTGACCGAGCCAGGTACTCGAAATCGTCCTCCGAGATACCGCACGTCTCGCGCACCATCTCCGGGGTGTAGCGGCTGTAGTGGCGTTTGAGGATCTGGAAAACCGTCCGTGGGTCCTGCAGAGTCTCGTCCCGAATCGGGGAGCCAGGTCCCACCGGCGCACCGCCGCTACCGAACTCATCGCCACCGGCACGTTGGCTTTCGTCGGATCCTTCTTCATGTTCTTCGACCGCGCTGTCTTCGCCCTCGGCACTCGGATCACGCTCGTCGGTGGAGTTGGTGGATGCGCCCTCGGACTCGTCCCCGTCAGGTTCGGTGGTTTGATAGGCCCAAGAATCAAGGTCGTAGGCACCGGTTTCGGTGTCATACCCGGAGAAGAGACCGTCCAGGTCCTCGGTGTCCAGGAAGTCCTCGCTCACCAAGTTCGGGGCGTTCGTGTAGGCACGGACGTACTCGTCGAACCACAGCTCGTTGCTCAGCACATAGTTGATGAGCGCGCCCAGCAACACGATGTCCGAGCCAGCTCTGATCGGTACGTGTTTATCCGCAATAGCGGAGGTACGCGTAAACCGAGGGTCAATGTGAATGACTTTTGCGCCACGCGCTTTAGCTTCCGTCACCCACTGGAATCCCACGGGATGGCACTCGGCCATATTGGATCCCTGGATGATGATGCAATCGGCGTTCGCCATGTCCTGCAGTGACTGAGTAGCGCCACCGCGGCCAAATGAGGTTCCCAAACTGGGAACCGTGGAGGAGTGTCAAATACGAGCTTGGTTCTCGATCTGTACGGCCCCTGCTGCGGTGAAGAGCTTCTTGATCAGATAGTTCTCTTCGTTGTCCAGGGTGGCGCCGCCCAATGAGGCAATGCCCATGGTGCGCCGCAGGGGTCGACCCTCGTCATCCGTGTCCTGCCATGTGCGACGTCGGGATTCGATGAACCGGTCCGCGATCATGTCGAGCGCAGTCTCGCGGTCTAACCGCTGCCACTCCTTGGCTTTGGGTGCGCGATACAGCACACGGGTCTGTCGGCCGGGCGAGTTGACGAGCTGCTCGCTCGCGGAGCCCTTGGGGCACAAACGGCCGCGGGAAATCGGCGAATCGGGATCACCCTCGATCTGGATGACCTTCTCGTCCTTGACGTAGACCTTCTGCCCACAGCCCACGGCACAGTACGGGCACACGCTTTGCACCACCCGATCCGCCGTTTCGGTGCGCGAGGTGATGTCACGGGTGTGCTGAGACACCACGGCCGAACTACGGCCAGTGGTGTCTGCAGTGCGGAATTGCCGGAAGACCGGCCACTCCAGTGGGCTGAATCGCGACATGAAGCCAGGCTAGTCCAGGTCAGGATCGGTGGGCAGCTCTTGATCCGCCGTGTCGATCCG
>JAKDKI010000499.1 GCA_030453435.1 Kocuria sp. | reverse complement strand
GCCCACCAGTTGGACTTGTCGCCGTAGACCACGATCGTGTCGTCGCGGGAAATGCCCTTGCGGGACATGAGCTCCGCGAACTGCTTGCCGTCCACGTAGTCGCGGGTATCCGGTTCGTTGAGATCCGTGTGCCAATCGACCTTCACCGAACCGGGGATGTGACCGGTTTCGTACAACAGGACGTCCTCATCGGATTCGACAACCACCACACCGGGCTTGCCAATGTTGTCGGCCACCCACTGGGTGGAAACCAGCCGCTCGGGATGGGCGTACTGGGAGAAATCCTGATTGCTCTCTGCTTCCACGGGCATGTGGAGTACTCCTCGTGTGTAGACGTGCGCGTCACTGCGCGCGGGACTTGATTTCCAGCGTAGTGCGCTCGCCGCGGGCTATGCATGCGAGAAAGCTGCAACCAGGGGCTGTAGCGCGCGTGTTCACCACGGGCTGACCGGTAGCATCGGGGCAGGAGCAGTTACGCTGCTCGGAATCCGTACCGATCGATGCCGTCCGGTGCCCGGTGCCCTGACTTCTGAGGGCCGTGGCGCAGCGGGCAGGGAGGCCCCTCACGTGAGCATGCACACTGAACACCTCGTGGAGCGAAATCCGCGCGTTTCCGGCCACGAGTTGCTGGACGGTTTCCGTCCGTCCGAACGCTTCGGGGAGGTCTCTTTCGACACGTACCGGCCCGATCCTTCCCAGCCCTCGCAGGCGGAGGCCGTGGAGAAACTCAAGGCGTTCGCAGCGGGTGTGGGTGGCGGCCAGTCTTCCGGCAACGGTTTCTTCTCCAAGCTGTTCGGCGGGGGAGGCGGCCAGAAGGGCACCTCCGCCCAGGGCATTTACCTGGATGGTGGCTTCGGCGTGGGCAAGACCCACCTCCTGGCATCACTGTGGCACGCGGTTCCCGGCCCCAAGGCGTTCGGCACGTTCGTGGAGTACACCAACCTGGTGGGTGCCTTGACCTTCCGCCACACCGTGGAGGCGCTCAAAGACTACAAGCTCGTGTGCATCGACGAGTTCGAGCTCGATGATCCGGGGGACACGGTCCTGATGTCCCGTCTCATGCGCGAACTCGCCGACGCCGGCGTCAAGCTCGCGGCCACCTCCAACACGCTGCCCGGTTCGCTGGGCGAGGGCCGGTTCGCGGCCCAGGACTTCCAGCGCGAGATCCAGGTGCTGTCCTCCCAGTTCGACGTCGTACGGATCGACGGCGAGGACTACCGCCACAGGGGCCTTCCCGAAGCGCCCCAGCCCCTCGCCGACGACGCCGCTCTTGAAGCAGCTGCCGAGCAAGCCTTCTCGGGAAAGACCGTTGCGATCGATGATTTCGACGCGCTGGTCGAGCACCTGTCCCGTGTGCACCCGTCCCGCTACCGCGCGCTGATCGACGGTCTGGACGCGATTGTGTGGCGCGGGGTGCGCACCATTGATCAGCAGGCCGTGGCACTGCGGTTCGTGGTGTTGGCCGACCGCCTGTATGACAAGGACTTGCCGATCCTCTCGACCGGTGTGCCCTTTGACCGGGTCTTCACCGAAGAAATGATGTCGGGTGGTTATCAGAAGAAGTACTACCGTGCCGTGTCCCGTCTGACGGCGCTCGCTCGTGAGGGCGGCGAGGCCTGAGTCCTACAGGGCTTTTCTCCAGTCGCTCTACATAGCAAACGGCGCCCCTCGGAATGTATTCCGAGGGGCGCCGTTCTATAAGCGATTACAGCTCGTTTCCGCCGCCCAGCTTGTAACGCAGCGCATCCTGGCCCTTGTCGACGTGCTCC
>JAKDKI010000001.1 GCA_030453435.1 Kocuria sp. | reverse complement strand
TGGGGCACCATCCTCTCCGGTGAGGAGAACGTGCACCAGTACTTCATCACCTCCGGCACCGCGGAGGAGAAGCGCTACGGTTTCCCCACGGCCATGCCGTCCCGCCGCTGGCCCGAGGTCGAGAAGCGTTTCGACGCTCGCATCGAGGGCTACAAGAACGAGCCCAACCGCTTCGGCTGGATCGTGGAGATCGACCCGCAGAACCCCAACTCTGCCCCGGTCAAGCACACCGCGCTCGGCCGTTTCAAGCACGAGGGTGCCAACGTTCACGTGGGTGACGACGGCACGGTGGTGGCCTACTCCGGTGACGACGAGAAGTTCGAGTACATCTACAAGTTCGTCTCCTCCCGCAAGTACAAGGAGGGCGACAAGCGCCACAACATGAAGCTGCTCTCCGAGGGCGACCTCTACGTGGCCAAGCTCACGGGCAACTCGCCCAAGGGTCAGATCACCGGCGACGGCACCCTGCCCGCAGACGGCGAATTCGACGGTTCCGGTGAATGGTTGCCCCTGATCAAGGGCGGCAAGTCCATGATCAAGGACATGGCCGTGGACGAGGTTCTCGTGTACACCCGCCTCGCCGCGGACAAGGCGGGTGCCACCAAGATGGACCGCCCGGAGGATGTGGAGCCCAACCCGCACACCGGCAAGGTGTACGTGGCGCTGACCAACAACTCCGACCGCGGCAAGCCCGGTTTCGCCCCGGTGGACGAGGCCAACCCGCGCACCGGCAACCGCGACGGTTACGTCCTGGAATTCACCGAGCGTCACGGCCGCGTGAACTCCACCCGCTTCAACTGGAACCTGCTGCTGGTCTGCGGTGATCCCACCAAGGATTCCGGCACGTACTTCGGCGGGTACCCCAAGGACAAGGTTTCGCCCATCTCCTGCCCGGACAACGTGGCCTTCGACCGCGCCGGCAACCTGTGGGTCTCCACGGACGGTGCGCCCTCCAAGATCGGCTACAACGACGCCCTGTTCAAGGTGGGCCTGACCGGTTCCGAGCGCGGCCGCGTGCAGCAGTTCCTCTCGGTTCCGCAGGACGCCGAGACCTGCGGTCCGGTCATCCACGACAACGAGGACATGGTCTACGTGGCCGTGCAGCACCCGGGCGAGGACGGTTCCTACGAAGAGCCCCGCTCCTACTTCCCGGACTACGCGCTGCCCACCCGCCTCGAGGAGGGCGAGTTCTCCATGCCTCGCCCCGCCGTGGTGCAGGTCTTCAAGCTCGAGCGCGACAAGGATCCGGAGTTCCCCGGTGGCGTGAGCGACAAGCCGGGCAAGGGTCACGGTCGCGGCAAGCGTCGCAAGAACGGCCCCAAGGGTCCCAAGTACCGCGGCTACCGGGGCAAGTCCAACCAGGACACCCGCAACCGCGCTCGCCGGGCGCGCCGTTCCTACGAGGACTGGAGCTTCCAGGACAGCGGCGGCGAGGGCAATATCACTCGCCCGCTGCCCAAGCGCTGAGCAGGCATGACACGCGCCTGAGCGCGTGCTGAGACCCGAGCGGGGTCGCGGTTTTCCGCGGCCCCGCTCGGGTTTTTAACGCGCACAGCTCGACGACGACGCTCGCGCCCCGGGTGCCTCGCGCACCTGTGTGACGCGGTGTGACGTGATGTGACGCCCCGTGACAACCGGCTGTTGAGGTGGGCCGGTCGTCGGTAGCTTTTAGGCAACGGGTCACGCAGAACTGCGCCGCTCGGGGACTTCACCCGTTCCTCGAAAACTCGTGGCGCACCTCCGATCACTAATTTCCGTTCAAGGAGCTGCCATGGCCGCGCACACCACGTCGACCGAAACGCCTTCCAAGTCAGCCGCACCGCGTGTGCGCGGACCCCGCCCGGGTACCAACTTGGGCCAGTGGAAGATCAGCGGCAAGGAACCCCTCAACCACAACGAGGAGTTCAAGTCGGAAGGCAACCCGCTGGACGTCCGCGAACGCATCATCGACACGTACTCCAAGCAGGGCTTCGACTCCATCCCCACGGATGACGTGCACGGTCGCTTCCGCTGGATGGGCCTGTACACCCAGCGCAAGCAGGGCGTGGACGGCGCGTCGACCTCCAAATTGGATGCGGAGTCGCTCTCGGACAAGTACTTCATGATGCGCATCCGCACGGACGGAGGCCGCCTCAACGTGGCCCAGGCTCGCGTGATCGGTGAGATCTCCCGTGACTTCGCCCGGGATACCGCCGATGTCAGCGACCGTCAGAACATCCAGCTGCACTGGGTGCGTATCGAGGACGTGCCCGAGATCTGGGAGCGCCTGGACTCCGTGGGGCTGTTGAGCGTCGAGGCCTGCGGTGACACCCCGCGCGTGTTCCTGGGCAGCCCGGTCGCAGGCGTGGACGCCCACGAAATCATCGACTGCACCCCGCAGCTGGACGCCCTGAGCGAAGCCTTCGTGGGCAATCCTGACTTCGTGAACCTGCCCCGCAAATTCAAGACCGCGATCACCGGCAGCAAGAGCCTGGACGTGGTGCACGAGATCAACGACGTCAGCTTCGTGGGTGTCGAGCACCCCGAACTCGGCGTCGGCTACGACCTGTGGGTGGGCGGCGCGCTGTCCATCACCCCGCGTCTGGCCGAACGGCTGGGCGTGTTCGTGGCGCCGGAAGACGTGGTGCCGGTGTGGGCCGCCGTGGCCGGGATCTTCCGCGATTACGGGTACCGCAAGCAGCGCACCAAGGCTCGCCTGAAGTTCCTGCTGGCCGAGTGGGGCACCGAGAAGTTCCGCCAGGTGCTCGAGGACGAATACCTGGGCCGAAAGCTCCCGGACGGCCCCGCACCCGCCCGCGCGGTGGGCCGCCCCGATCACGTGGGCGTTCACGACCAGCACGACGGCAACAAGTACGTGGGATTCGCCCTCACCGTGGGTCGCCTCAACTCGGATGCGTTGCTGACACTCGCGGACGCCGCTGAGGCCGCCGGTTCTGATCGCATCCGCCTGACGCCCTACCAGAAGGTTCTGGTGCTGGACGTTCCCGAGGATCGCGTGGCCGAGCTGACCACCGCGCTCAAGCCCCACGGCATGGACGCGCACCCCAGCCCGTTCCGCCGCGCGACTATTGCATGCACTGGCATCGAGTTCTGCAAGCTCGCGTTCGTGGAGACCAAGGGCCTGGCCGCCCAGGTCATCGACCAGCTCGAAGAGCGACTCACGGACCTTGAGATCACCAATCCCATTTCCCTGCACATCAACGGCTGCCCCAACTCGTGTGCCCGCATCCAGACCGCGGACATCGGGCTCAAGGGCCAGTTCATCGGCGAGGAGTTCGTGTTCCAGGTCCACCTGGGCGGCGGCCTGGCCTCCGCCGACCGCGAGGAGGGCGGCCTGGGGCGCACCGTGCGCGGCCTGAAGGTCACCTCCGACGACCTCACCGACTACGTGGAGCGCGTGACCCGCCGCTACATGGCAGAAACCAACGGCGACCTCACCTTCGCCGAGTGGGCACAGAACGCCGAGGAGGATTCTCTGCGATGACCACACCTACTACTTCATCCACTTCGTCACCCACGACGACGCCGCCAGCGGCACCTACCGTGGCCACGTCACCCAACGCGAGCACCTCGCAGGCCGCAACCGGCGAGACCAAGGCGCCCGGAGCGGCGTCGTCGCCCCAGCGAACCCGTTCCGAGGCCGAGCTCAAGGCTCTGGTCGAGGAAGCCAATGAGCTGTTCGGCGGGCGTGACGCGGACACCCAGGAACTACTGGCGTGGGCCGGGAAGACCTTCGGTAAGTCGCTCGCGGTGGCCTGCTCGATGGCCTCGGACACCGTGGTGCCCGCCCTGGTCAGCCAGCACATCAAGGACGTGGACGTGCTGTTCCTGGACACCGGCTACCACTTCCAGGAGACCATCGAGACCCGGGACGCGTTCGCCTCGGACTGGCCCGTGAACGTGCGCACCCTGCTGCCGCGGCTGACCGTGCCGGAGCAGGACGCCGAGTTCGGTCCGAAACTTCACGACCGCGAGCCGGCCACGTGCTGCGGGATCCGCAAGGTCGAGCCGCTCGACAACGCTCTGGAGGGCTACGAAGCCTGGGTGACCGGGCTGCGTCGCGAGGAAACGCCCCACCGCGCGAACGCCGCGCCGGTCGAATGGGACGAACGCCATCACATGGTCAAGATCAACGCCATCGTGGACTGGACCTTTGACGACGTCGTGAGCTGGGCCGAAACCAACCTGGTGGTGGTCAACCCACTGCTGACGCAGGGATACCCGTCCATCGGTTGCGCTCCGTGCACACGAAAAGTTGCCCCCGGTGAGGATCCGCGCGCTGGTCGCTGGTCCGGGCTGGGCAAGACAGAATGCGGGATTCACGTATGACCACCACAACCACTTCTACTGTTGCTTCGACCGCGAACTCGAGCGCACTGACCCAGCTGCAGCGGCTGGAAGCCGAGTCGATGCACATCTTCCGCGAAACCGCCTCCGAGGGCGAGCGCCCCGTGCTGTTGTTCAGCGGCGGTAAGGACTCCGTGGTCATGCTGCACCTGGCCGCCAAAGCCTTCTGGCCGTGCCCCATTCCGTTCCCCGTGCTGCACGTGGACACCGGGCACAACTTCCCGGAAGTCCTGGAGTTCCGTGACCGCACCGCCGAGCGACTCAAGGTGCGCCTGGAAGTTGCCAGCGTGCAGGACTACATCGACGACGGTCGGCTCAGCGAACGCTCGGACGGCACCCGCAACCCGTTGCAGACGGTGCCCCTGCTGGACGCAATTACGGACGGCCGCCACGACGTCGTCTACGGTGGCGCTCGCCGTGACGAGGAGAAGGCGCGCGCCAAGGAACGCATTATCAGCCTGCGCGACGAGTTCGGCCAGTGGAATCCGCGCGATCAGCGACCCGAGCTGTGGAGCCTGTACAACACGCGCCACCGCCCGGGAGAGCATGTGCGCGTGTTCCCGCTGTCCAACTGGACCGAGCTGGACATCTGGCGCTACATCGCGGCAGAAAACATCGAACTGCCGCCGCTGTACTACGCGCACGAGCGGGACGTGATCCTGCGCGACGGCATGCTGCTGGCCGTGGGGGAGTACGTGACCCCGCGCGACGGCGAGGACATCGAACGCCGCACCGTCCGCTACCGGACCGTGGGAGATATGAGCTGCACCGGTGCCGTGGAATCACCGGCCGCCAACGCCCAGGACGTCCTGGCCGAGGTTGCCACCAGCACACTCACCGAACGCGGAGCCACGCGAGCGGATGACCGTATGTCGGAAGCCGCCATGGAAGACCGCAAGCGAGAGGGCTATTTCTAAAATGAGCGTTGACACCCAAGGAAGCCTGCTGCGCATTGCCACGGCGGGCAGCGTGGACGACGGCAAGTCCACCCTGGTGGGGCGCTTGCTCCACGACACCAAGAACATCCTGGTCGACCAGCTCGAAGCCATCGAGCGGGTCAGCCAGGCGCGCGGTCTGGACTCCGCGGACCTGGCGTTGCTGACCGACGGCCTGCGCGCCGAACGCGAGCAGGGCATCACGATCGACGTCGCCTACCGCTACTTCGCCACGCCCGCGCGCAACTTCATCCTGGCCGACTGCCCGGGACACGTGCAGTACACCCGCAACACCGTGACGGGCGCGTCCACTGCGGATGCGCTGATCATCCTGGTGGATGTGGAGCACGGGATCGTGGAGCAGACCCGCCGCCACCTGGCGGTGGCCGCGTTGTTGGGTGTACCCCATTTGATCGTGGCCCTCAACAAGATCGACCTGGTGCCGGATGCCGAGCAACGGTTCGCGCAGTTGAACACTGACCTGCACGAGCTGGCCGATCAGCTGGGCGTGCTGGCGCTGCAGACCATCCCGATCTCCGCGCTGCGCGGGGACAACGTGGCGGAGAAGTCGCCCAACACCCCGTGGTACGAGGGCCCCAGCCTGCTCGAATGGCTCGAGACCCTGCCGGATTCGGCCGAACTCACCCAGTCGGAGCGGTTCGCGTTCCCCGTGCAGACGGTGCTGCGCCCGCAGTCCGCCGCGGTGGACCCGGCCTTGGTGGACTACCGCGGTTACGCGGGTCAGATCGCCTCCGGAACCGTGCGCGTGGGCGACACGGTCACGGTGCAGCCGGCCGGTCGTCAGACCACGGTCGAGGCCATCGACCTGGCGGGTCAGCCGCTGGACGTGGCCGTGGCAGGTCAGTCCGTGACCCTGCGACTGGCCGATCAGATCGACATCACCCGCGGTGATCTCATCGCCGGAGTGGACACGGGTGCTGAACCCAGCCAGTCCGTGGAGGCGGTGGTCTGCTGGCTCGACGAGAAGCCGCTGCACGAGGGGCAGCGCGTGCTGCTCAAGCACACCACGCGGGTGGTTCGCGGGATCGTGGGCTCCATCGACGGTCGCCTGAACTTGGACACTCTCAGCGCGGAGTCCGTGGATTCCTTGGGGCTCAACGACATCGGTCGGATCACGGTGCGCGTGGCCGAACCGGTCTTCGGCACCGGGTACACGCAGTCCCACGCCCTGGGGTCGTTCCTGTTGATCGACCCGCAGACCGGCCGCACGAAGGCCGCGGGAATGATCCAGGACGACAGCATCGAAACACCCGGTGTGCTGGGAAGTCTCAAGGCAGAGCACGGGGACTGGCGCATCTGAGGTGAGCGCGGCGGCGTCGTCGAGCGGACGACGCCGCCTGGTTCCATCACGCGCGTGACGTCGCTACATGGCGCCGCGTGACACCTTCGGCTACGAGTGTCCGCGGGGCTTACTAGAGTAGACTGCATGATCACACCAAGCCTGCTGACCGCCACCACCGCACTGAGTGCCCTCGCTCGCGCGGGTATGGGGCAGATGGTGGTCGCGCCGGGATCTCGATCCGCACCCGTGGCGTATGCTGCGGCGGCGGCCGAGGCCAGCGGGGCGTTGAAGGTGCACGTCCGCATCGACGAGCGCGCTGCAGCCTTCACGGCGCTCGGGATTTCCCGCGCCACGGGGCGCCCCTCCGCCGTTCTGACCACCAGTGGCACCGCGGTCGGTAACTTGCTGCCGGCCGTCATGGAGGCTTCCCACTCCGGGATTCCGCTCGTAGCGCTGACGGCTGACCGGCCACCGGAACTGCGCGGAACCGGTGCCAACCAGACCACTCACCAGCCCGGAGTGTTCAAGTCTTTCGTGCGAGCGCAGGTGGATATCGTTCCGGACGATCAGGAGGCTGCCGCGCAGACCCTGGACCACGCGCTCGCCGCCGCCGGAGGAGACACCACCACCGCGCCGGGGCCGGTGCACCTGAATCTCGCGCTGCGGGATCCCTTGTACCCGTGGGCGGAAGAGGATCATGTGTTCCTCAAGAAGTGGGCCGAGGATCTCGCTGCGGAACTGGCGGAGAATCGCCCCGGTCGCATCGCGCATCCCTGGGCCGTGTTCGATGAAGCCCTGGGGACCGACAGCCTCGAGACCGATACCAGCGGTCTCCCGCGGGATATCGGCCGAAATTTCCGCATTCACGACGTCCACGGGGGGAGCATCCCGGCCCCGCTGGGGGAAAACCCCGGTAAACGTCCCACCACTCCGGACGGCGCGCGAGCCGTGGTCATGGCCGGCGACGGCGCCGGCCCCGCCGCAGCACGATTCGCTGAGGAAGCCGGTCTGCCGCTGATGGCAGAGCCGTCTTCCAACGCGCGTTTCGGTAAGTCAGCGGTGCATTCGTACCAAAACGTCCTGGAACTGGACATTGTCGACTACGTGGACACCGTGGTGCTCGTCGGGCGTCCCACACTGTCCAGGCAGGTCGCCGCCCTGTTGCAGCGCGAGGACGTCCGGGTATTGGCAGTGCGGCCGGGACCGGTGCCGTGGTTCGAGGAGGGCCGCCGCGACGAAGAAGTCGTCGAATCGTTCCAGGAAGCCTTGGAGTTGCTCGGCCCCGTGCGCGACGGCTGGTTCGAGCTGTGGGAGGCCACCGGAATCGCTGCCTGCGATGCTCTCAAGACCCAGGCGAATTCCACGCCCATCCTGACCGGACCGCACGTGGCTCACGCCGTGTGGGATGCCTGTGCGGCCGATGGCGCCGTGCTGGTGGCAGGCTCGTCCAATCCGATTCGCGATCTCGATCTCGTGGCCTGGCCGGATGACCCCGTGGCTGTGGTGGCTAACCGCGGTGTCTCCGGCATTGACGGAACAGTGGCTACCGCGCAAGGTGTGGCTCTGGGAACGGGCCGCCCGGTGCGCGTGTTCCTGGGTGACCTCACACTCCTGCACGATGTCGGAGCGCTGCTCGTGGGCGAGGGCGAAGAAATCCCGGACGTCCAGTTCGTGGTGCTCAACGACAAGGGTGGCGGCATCTTCGGAAAGCTCGAACACGGTGCCGTCGCGGAAGACGAACGCTACACCAGCACCGTGGAACGGTTCTTCGGAACCCCCCACTCGGTATCCCTTCCGGACCTGTGTGCGGCCTACGGGGTGGAGTACAGCGAGGCGAACACCGCCATCGAACTGGCGGCGATCTTCGCGGCCCCGTTGCGCGGGCGCCGCGTGATCGAGATTCCCATCGACCGAGCTGGGTTGCGTGAATTCCATAAGGCCATTCGCGGGGCGGCTCAGGATGCGGCACGGGAGTACTTGGCCAAGCATCCCGCCGGGGGCTGATTCTCGGGCCCGCGTGCCCAGCTGCCGCCGAGCGCCCCTAGCTAGCATGGGTGCATGACTGAACAGCAGACTGCCTCCAGCAATTCGCCACGTACCGCACTGGTCACCGGGGCCACCCGGGGCATCGGCCGGGCCGTGGCTGAGGACCTCGCGCGGGACCACGTGGTGTTCGTGGGCGGGCGGACATCCGAGGACGTCGAGCGAGTGCGCTCAGAACTTGAAGGCCTTGGCCCGGGCACTCGCCCGTTCGTTGCCGAGCTCACTGACGACGCCGCCGTTGAAGCAGCCTGGACGCCCCTGGCCGAAGAGTTCCCGGGTTTGAACGCGGTGGTGCACTCTGCTGGCATCGCGCCCATGGCCCGCGTCGAGGAGGCGACCCGTGAGCAGTGGCGGGAAATCTTCGAGGTCAACGTGTTCTCCGTGGCCCAACTGACCAAGCTCGTACTGCCGCAGTTGCGCGCTGCGGGCGGGGACGTCGTGGCGATCAACTCAGGCTCGGGCTTCACGGCGGGCCCGGCGTCGTCGTTGTATTCGGGCACCAAATTCGCTCTGCGCGCGTTCACGGACGCGCTGCGCGAGGAAGAGCGCGAGAACGGTGTGCGAGTGTCCTCGGTGCATCCCGGCCGCGTGGCCACGGATATGCAGCAGGAACTGCACGACTACCTGGGCAGGGAATACCGCGCCGAAGAGTGGATTCAGCCGGCTCAGATCGCAGCTGCCGTGCGCGTGGCCGTAGATGCGGAACGCACCTCGCAGGTGGAGGTCATCACGGTGCGACCCTCGGGGATGCGCTAAGCATTTCTGACCCCCTGGGGTGTGGGCGTACTTGAGCCGGTTTCTGTGTGTTGACTGGTTTAGGTACGCCCACATTTCAATGACTAGAGCCTGTATTAGGTAACAATTGGTACAAACTTCGACCAACTCATATCCCTAACCGGCATTAAGGCCCCCTGGCGAAACCCTGGGGGTTCTCCCCGTGTGGTATGACTCACACTCGTTCAAGATGGGAGTCTAATGCGCTACCGATCCGGAAACGCACCGGGGGTCTAGGGGCTCTCCGGAAGATCTTGATCCGAGAGGACCACCACTATGAGCAACACACTCGTTGCCGCGGACCCGCGAAAAGAGGCGAGGACCGCCGCATGGGTCGCAGGTATCGCCTGCACCGCACTGATTTTCGACGGCTTTGACCTCACCATTTACGGAACCGTCCTTTCCACGTTGATGGCGGATCCCTCCCACATCGGCGCACTCGATGCCGCCACTGCCGGAACCCTGGGTTCCTACGCGTTGATCGGCGTGCTCATTGGCGCTCTGATCTGTGGTTCCATTGGCGACTACGTGGGCCGCCGCCGCATCATCCTGGTGGGTGTTGCATGGTTCTCCATCGGTATGTTCGTCACCGCGCTCTCCACCTCCATCTTCGCTTTCGGCGCTCTTCGACTGCTCACCGGTATCGGCCTGGGCGCGATCCTCGCCACCGCCGGTGCCACCATTGCGGAGTTCGCTCCCGCCGGGCGCCGTAACTTCTACAACGCCATCGTGTACTCGGGTATCCCCGCGGGTGGTGTGCTTGCCGCGCTACTGGGCATGATTCTCCTCGAGCCCATCGGCTGGCGCGGCTTGTTCATGATCGGTGCCACACCCATCCTGTTCCTGCTGCCCATCGCGTTCTTCAAGCTCCCTGAGTCCCCGCGCTGGTTGCTGTCTCGTGGCCGCCGCGAAGAGGCCGAAGCCATCTCCGCGAAGACCGGTACTCCGTTGCTCGAGGAAGTCGTCGTCCAGAAGGCCGGCGCTACTCCCGCTAAGACCGGTTTCGGTGCAGTGTTCTCCTCCCAGTTCCGTTTGGGAGCCATCCTGCTGGGCTTCATGTCCTTCTCCGGCCTGTTGTTGACCTACGGCCTGAACACCTGGCTGCCCAAGATCATGGAGGGTTACGGTTACGGAACCACCTACTCGCTGGCGTTCCTGCTGGTGCTCAACTCCGGTGCTGTGATCGGTGGTGTGGTCGCATCCAAGCTGGCTGACCGCCGCGGCCCGCAGTTCATCGTGGCCACCACGTTCGTGATCGCAGCTATCACCCTGGTGCTGATGACCTTCCAGTTCCCGCTGCCGGTGCTGTTCATGTTCATCGCGGTTGCCGGTGTGGGTACCTTGGGTACTCAGGTGCTGATCTACGGCTTCACCTCCAACTACTTCACCACCAACGCTCGTGCCGCAGGTGTGGCATGGTGCTCCGGCTTCGGTCGACTGGGCGGCATCTTCGGTCCGCTCATCGGCGGCTGGTTGGTAGCAGCTGGTCTGGGTGGCGCCACCGCGTTCTACATCTTCGGTGGTGTGGCACTGTTCGGCGCACTCGTGACCGTGTTGGTTCCCCGCCAGAAGGCCGTGGAAGCGGCCAAGGAACAGGCAGAGGAAATCCTGGAGACTTCCGACAACCAGGACACCAACACTCCCTCGACCGTCCTGAACTAACTTTCCGGGAACGACAGTCGGCCGGCGAACTAGCGAGCTGACCGCCGACTGCCTCGGGAAACATAGAAACACCAAGGGTGCCGTTGCTCATTGCGAGCAGTGGCACCCTACTTTTGTGCGTGCCCACACCTGAGGCGTCACTAGGGCCCTCCCGCGCATCTGAGGTGGCGTTGGGACCTTTCTGTCCTTGCGAAAGGGTTCCAACAAGACCTCACACGGGGTCGACGGAGCTACCGTCGCCTCCCACGCGCGGCTTCAGTTCGCCGACACCGCTCGGCTCGTTCCCATCTCGTCTCGCCGTGCGGAGGGCTCTCCACAGTTGCCCAGTTTGCAGGGAGTGGATGCGAAAGAGGCTCGGCCTGTGGATGAGGCGCCCGAACGGCGTCGAAAATTTCTAGGGTCCGAGCCATGCGAACTCTTGAAGCCATGGACCTGGGACCAAAACTGACAGTGCTCAGCGCGGCGGAATGGGAACGACGACCCAGAGACCTCCGACGCAGGCCGTTCATGCACCAGTTGGCCAGGGGAGCATGGGTCCGAAGTGCGGAACCGCTGACTGTTCAGCAACGATCGGTCCTCATGCGGGATCACCTTGAACGGCACGACGGACAGCTGACCCTCACAGGACTCACTGCCCCTGGGGCGACTGAGCATGAACGAAGTGGTGGCACTCCTGGATCAGCTGCCGCCCCGTGCGCAGAGCGTGGTGCGGGTTCGGCAGGCGTTGGCGTTGGCTCAGGGACCCACCATCTCGGCGATGGAAACTCTGCTCCGACTGGTAGTTCTGAGATGTGGACTGCCGCCAATGGAAACGAACCACCCGGTACTGATGGACGGCAAGTACGTGTACCCGGATCTCGCCTGGCCTGTGGAAATGGTCGCTCTCGAATACAACGGGAGACCTCACTGGGAAGACGGTCGGGCCTACGGTGACGAAAACTATCGGATCCAACGCCTGCGCGATCACGGGTGGCAGGTCCGCGTGGTGGTGCTTGACGACCTCAGAGACCCCAAACGACGCCGCGAACTCTTGCAGTGGCTGTTCCACCACCTGGATTCCACACGCGCCAAGCGCCAACAGAGCCTCCAGCAGCACATGAGGGGCCGGTAGAACCCTCCAGCCAATGGAAAAAGGTTCTACCGGCCCCTCATATGTATTTCAGGGTTCTAACGGCACCTGAGGCGCCGCAGCAGGCTTACTCCGGCGTATCCACCTTGGTGGGGTTGAGCACGCGGGACAGGAAGGACTGCGTGCGCTGGTGCTTGGGTGAACCGATGACCTCGCGGGCGGGGCCCTCCTCGACCACCACTCCGCCGTCCATGAAGACCACGCGGTCAGCGACGTCGCGAGCGAACGACATTTCGTGGGTCACCACGAGCATGGTCATGCCCTCGTCGGCCAATTTCCGCATGATGGCGAGCACGTCACCCACGGTTTCGGGGTCGAGCGCGGACGTAGGCTCGTCGAAGAGCATCAGATCCGGGTTCATGGACAGCGCACGCGCAATGGCCACGCGTTGTTGCTGACCGCCGGACAGCTGACCGGGACGCTGCTGGGCCTTCTCGGACAGCCCCACGCGTTCCAGATTGGTCAGCGCCACCTGCTCGGCTTCGGACTTGGAACGCTTGAGCACCTTGATTTGGGACACCGTGCAGTTCTCGAGCACGGACAGGTGCGGGAACAGATTGAACTGCTGGAACACCATGCCCACGTTGCGGCGCATGGCGTCCACGTCGATATCCGGGTCGGTCACGTCGAAACCACTGACCGTGATGTCACCGGACTGCGGTTCTTCCAGGAGGTTGAGGCAGCGCAGCAGCGTGGACTTGCCGGAACCGGAGGGCCCGATCAGGCACACCACTTCACCGGGGTTCACGGTCAGATCAATACCGCGCAGCACCTCCAGGTCGCCGTAGGCCTTGTTAAGCCCGCGCACAGAAACGGCGGGCGTCGCGGAGGATGCGGAGGCCTGAGTGTTTTCAGTTGCAGATGTGGACACCGTGGCTCCTAGGAAGACTTCTTGACGCGGTCGGTCTTGGTTTCAAAGCGGCGGGACAGAATGCCCAACGGCACGGTGATGATCAGGTAGCAGATACCCGCCGCGACCAGGGGAGTCAGGCCGGCACCGGCACCGGAGATACCTTCGCGGCCGAACTTGGTGAGCTCGTACTGAGCCAGCCCCATGCCCAGCAGGTAGACCAGCGAGGAGTCCTTGGTCAGCAGGATGACCTCGTTGGTCAGCGGTGGCAGCACGATGCGTAACGCCTGCGGGATCACGATGGTCACCATGGCGCGGGTGTGCGACATGCCCAGGGACCGTGCGGCCTCGTACTGACCCTTGGGCACGGCCTGCAGGCCAGCGCGCAGGGACTCGGCAATGTATGCCGCAGCCACCACGCCCAGGGCGATCATCACGGTCACGTAGTGGTTGAACCGGAAGCCGAACGCCAGTGGAATGCCGTAACCCAGGGCCAGGAACACCAGCAGGGCGGGCACACCGCGGAAGAACTCGATGTAGAGCGTGGCGATCCAGCGGTAAGGCGCCACGGAAGAGAGCTTCATGAGCGCCAGAATCACGCCCAGGGTCAACCCAACGACAAAGCCCAGGGCCGTGTAGATCAGCGTGTTCTTGAGGGCGATGGTGATGATTCCGGGGAACTGATCCGCAATCACCGCAGGGTTGAACACTCGTTCGTACAGAACTTGCCAGTCCGCGAGAACGACCAGGGCGATCAACACCAGCACCAACACGGCGTACTGGATGCCCCGCGACAGCTTGGCGCGCTGTCGGGTGGTCATGGCCATCAGTTTTCTCCCTCAGTCTTCACAAAAGTCTTCACAGATTCTCTCGCTCAATGATCTCGCACGGCGCTGACAACGGGCGTGCCGGGCGAGAAACTCGCCCGGCACCCGTTGTCGATCACATCAAAGCCGGTTCAGGACCCGGTGTAAAAAATTGGATCAGAGTCCGATCCACTCTTCGCGCATCTTGTCCATGGTGCCGTCCTCGTTGAGGCGGTCCAGGGTCTTGTTCACGGAGTCGAGCAGTTCGGTGTTGCCCTTCTTTACGGCCACACCCAGGTTTTCACCGGTGTCAACGGTCTCGACGATTTCCAAGTCTTCGTTCTCATTGGCACGATTGCCCAGCGTGGAGATGTTACCGGACACGGCCTTCACACCGCCGGTCTCCAGGGACTGGAACATGAGCTCCACGTCCTCGAACTGCTGGATGGTCGCGCCCTTTTCCTCGGCGTACTTCTCACCGGAGGTTGCCTGCTGAGCGCCCACGGAGGCGTCACCAATGGAATCGAAGCTGGTGATGCCGGAATCCTTGGTGGTCAACAGGCCGATTTCATCGTTGAAGTAGGGCTTGGAGAAGTCCATGGACGCTTGACGCTCATCGGTGATGCCCATGCCGGAGATGACCATTTCGCACTGGTCGGTGTCCAGCGCGGCACCGGATTCCAAGGTCTCGAAGTTGGCCTGGATGAATTCCTTCTCCTTGCCCAGGTCCTTGGCGATCTCGTCGGCCAGGGCCATATCGAAGCCAACGACCTCGCCATCGCGCTCGAACTCGAACGGGGGGTAGGGCGAATTGGCGCACACGGTGATGGTTCCGCCCTCGCCACCGGCTTGGGAATCGGACTCGGACGTGGATTCGCAACCGGTCAAAATCAGGCCGGTTGCGGACAGCACGGCCAGTGCGGGCATTACGCGGCGAAGCTTGGACATGGGATCTCCCTCGAAGAGCGGTAGCGCTATCTAGTTTGTGGAAAACCTTACTACGCCGTCATTTCCAGGGGGCCCAATCGCGTGAATCAGTCGTGGATAGCGGGCAGCGCCTCGAGCATGGGGCGCAACTTGGCCCAGGTCTCGGCCAGCTCGGCCTGCGGGTCGGATTCGGCGACAATTCCGCAGCCGGCACTTACACGGGCCCGCTGGGAGTCGGCCTGCACCGCGCCACGTAGCGCAATACCCCATTCGCCGTTGCCAGAGGCGTCCAGCCAGCCCACCGGCCCGGCGTAGAGACCTCGATCCATGCGTTCCAGATCTTCAATGGCGCCGCCGGCCACTTCGGTAGGGGTTCCGCACACGGCTGCGGTGGGGTGTACGGCCTCGGCCAGTTCCAGCGGGGAGGGCAGAGTGCCGTCAACACCGGTGCGCAACTGTGCGCGCACGTCGGAGGCCAAATGCCACACGTTGGGCAATGCCAGGATGAACGGTTCTTCCTCGCCGTGAACGGTTTCCGCATACGGGGACAGCCCCGCCAGGAGGGAGTCCACGGCGAACTTGTGCTCGCGCTGCTGTTTGTCGGAGCCCCCGAGGGTCACTCCCGCGAAGTCCTCCGGATTCGCGCCGTCCGGTAGATCGTGCCGGTCCAGGGTTCCGGCGAGTACGCGCGCGGACGCGGTGCCCTGTTTCACGCGGATCAGCATTTCGGGCGTCGCCCCCAGCAACCGACCTGCATCCGGGTCCTCGGCGCCGCCCAACCGTACGCAGTACGTCCAGCACGAGTCGTAGCGGTCGCTGAGCCGCGCCAGTACCGCACTGAGATCAATGGGACGCCCCACGTTCACCACCACGTCGCGCGCGAGGACCAGTTTCTCCAGATCACCCGCCTGAATCATGCCCACGCCGTCTGCCACCGCTTCCATCCAGCGGTTCTCGTCCAGGGCGCCCGGGGTCGCGGTGGGGTACGACGACGCCGCTCCGCCGGTTTCCGCCGCATCGTGGGTTTCCAGGGCGGCAGGGGACTCAACCACGAGCGAACGCCAGGCGGCGTCGACGTCGGACACCGTGAGATCTGAGGAACCAACGCGGATCATCGTGACCCACGCGCCGTGGTCGTCGGAACCGATGACGAGTTCCGGGACGACGAGCCCGGAATCGGCGGTGGACGAGGGCGAGAACGCGAAGGCGCCAAAGGCGAGCAGGCCGGTTCCAGGCCGGTTGACCCGGTCGTTCACCACGGCGGCGTCGCGCACTGCATCCCACCACACGCGAGCGGACGTGAACCGGGTGCCGCCGCGCACGCGGAACTCCTCAGAGCGGCCCAAACCCACCAAACCCTGCCCGCGCAGAATCCACGTGGCAGGATCTCGACTACCCAGCAACCGGCGAACGTCCGGGTGGGTAGCAAAGTCGGCGGCGGCCTGCACGTCGGTTGCGGGCACCGTGAGAACACTCAAGCTGGGCGGGGGCGTATCGATGGTCATTGTCCACAAGCATAGGACGGCTGAGGGCAGAGAAAGCTCACCGGCAATGACACAATGGACGACGGAGCGAGCAGTAACAGCTAAGGGCACACGGAGGGCCACGGCAGAGTGAAGGTATTGATCAGCGGGGGAGGACCCGCCGGAGCCACCGCAGCCTACTGGTTGGCCACCCAAGGAATCTCGGTCACGGTGCTGGAGAAAACCAGCTATCCGCGCGAAAAGGTGTGTGGTGACGGACTGACCCCGCGCGCCGTGAAGCAGATGCAGCTCATGGGCCTGCCCCATGACGGCGAGCACGGCTACAAACGCAACCAAGGGCTGCGACTGGTAGCCGACGGGCGCACCGTGGAATTCCCGTGGCCCGAACTCACCGACTTCCCCTCGTACGGCCTGGTCCGCACTCGCGCCGGGTTCGACGAAGATCTGATCCGCCACGCTCAGCGCGCCGGAGCCACCGTGATCGAGAACCGTTCCGTGCAGGATGTGCTGCGCGATGACACCGGCCGCATCATCGGCGTGCGAGCCACCGTGATGGACCCCGCCACCGGCCGCCGCACCTCGGAGACCGAGGACCACCACGCGGACCTCGTGATGGCCGCTGACGGCAACTCGACCCGCACGGCCGTGGCCGCCGGACTGCACCGCCGCAAGGACCGGCCCATGGGCGTGGCGGTGCGGACCTACTATCGTTCCCCGCGCTCCGAGCTGGACTGGATGGAGGGCTGGCTGGAACTGGTGGACGGCACCGACCCCAAGCGCTCGCTGCTGCCCGGCTACGGCTGGGTGTTCGGCGTGGGGGACGGTACCGCCAACGTCGGACTCGGCATCCTGGACACCTCGCCCGCCTTCGGGAAGCTCGACTACCGTGCGGTGCTGCGTGATTGGGCTGCCTCCATGCCCGCGGAGTGGACCTTTGACCCGGAACACCAAGAAGGCCGCGTGGGCTCGGCCGCCCTGCCCATGGCTGCCAACCGCACCCCGCACTACGTTCCCGGTCTCATGCTGCTCGGGGATTCCGCGGGGCTGGTGTCCCCGTTCAACGGTGAGGGGATCTCCAACGCTATGGAATCCGCGCTGTTCGCAGCGTCGTGTGTGGTGGACGCTGCTGAAGCCAACGGTCCGCAGCAGCGCGAGAATGCCCTGGCCCGTTACCCCCAGCTCGTCCACGAGGAATGGGGAGCCCACTTCGTGCAGGGCCGCGCCCTCGCCGAGCTCATCGGCCACCCGGCCCTGTTGAGCGCGGGGGTGCGAGCCGGCATGCGCATGCCCCAGCTGATGAGATTCGCGGTGCAGATCATGACGGAGCTCTCTGACCGCCCCGCCCAGACCTTGACCGATCGTGCCGTAGCGCTCATCGATGCGCTGACACCCGCCCGCTGAATTGTCGATAGAGTGGTACACCGTGACTGAAACCAGCCGACTGAATGGCTCCTTGCGTTTACCCGCGGGATTCGAGCTCATCGCCCAGGACGACCGCCTGGGTCCGCTCGTCGTGGAATCGCTCGCGCAGATCGAGGCGAGGCTGGAAGAAGCACTGCGCTCCACGGACCAGTTGGCGGACGTGACCGCGCGGCACCTCTTGCAGGCCGGCGGCAAACGTGTCCGGCCGCTGCTCACCCTGCTCGCCGCTGAAGCAGCCGGTCAGGTCAATGAGAACGTGATCGAAGCCGCCGCAGTGGTGGAAATGACGCATTTGGCAACGCTCTATCACGACGACGTGATGGACTCCGCCCCGCTGCGCCGGGGTGTTGAGACCGCACAGACCGTGTGGGGCAATTCGGTGGCGATCCTCACCGGCGACCTGATTTTCGCTCGCGCCTCAGCCATGGTCTCTGCATTGGGCCAGGAACCACTGCTGATCCAGGCCACAACGTTTGAGCGACTGGTGATCGGCCAGCTGCAGGAAACCACGGGCCCCGTGGACGGGCAGGACCCCGTGGAGCATTACCTGAATGTGCTGGCCGGTAAGACCGGTTCCCTGATTGCGGCCAGCGGTCAGTTCGGCTCTCTGTTGGGCGGAGCGTCGCGAGACGTGATCAACATGCTGGTCGAATACGGCGAGAAGGTCGGTCTGGCCTTCCAACTCGCCGATGACATCATTGACCTCACCGGTCACGACGATGTTTCCGGCAAGACCCCGGGCACCGATCTGCGCGAAGGTGTGGACACGCTTCCCGTCCTGCTGTTGCGTCGCGATGCTCAGAGCAAGGACCGGGACGTGGCGGATTCCGCCCGTGGGGTGCTGGAACTCATTGACGGTGATCTCTCCAGCGATGAAGCGTTGGCCCAAGCGGTAGCCGCGGTGACCGAGCACTCGGTGTCCACCGAAGCCTGGAACACCGCCAATCGCTGGGCGGATGACGCCATCTCCGCGATTCAGGCACTGCCGGAAACCGTGGCCAAGGCGGCATTGATCGAATTTGCTCACGCGGTGGTGCACCGAGAAGGCTGATACCTCAGTAAGCTGGGGAACATCCAAAAACCGCCCCGCGTCACGCTGTGATCCAGACTGATGCTCGGGCGGGATGTGTTCCCCCTGTGAGGATCATCGAATGTCCACTAAATCTTTACGTGGCGGCGCTTCCAACGAGGCTTTCTCCGGACGCACCATGTTCATCTTTGCCGCCATCGGCTCCGCCGTTGGTCTGGGCAATATCTGGCGTTTCCCCTATGTCGCGTATGACAACGGTGGCGGCGCATTCCTTATCCCTTACCTGGTCGCTCTGCTGACCGCGGGCATCCCTCTGCTGATGCTCGACTACGCGGTGGGTCACCGTTACCGGGCCTCCGCGCCCTTGGCATATCGCCGGCTCCACCCCAAACTCGAAATGATCGGGTGGTGGCAACTGGGTATCTGTGTGGTCATCGCGCTGTACTACGCGATCATTCTCGCGTGGGCCATGCAGTACACGATCTTCTCGTTCACCAAGGCCTGGGGAGATGATCCGGCGGGCTTCTTCATGTCCGATTACATGCAGGTCTCGGATGAAGTCACCATTAGCTTCAACTTCATTTGGCCGGTGTTCATCGCCACAGCCATTGCCTGGCTCGCCCTGTTGGTGGTGCTCATGATGGGCGTGCAGAAGGGCATCGGTCGTATCAATGCCATCCTGATTCCGCTCCTCGTGGTCATGTTCCTGATCATGGTCGGGATCGCCCTGACACTGCCCGGCGCTAGCGGCGGTTTGGATGCTCTGTTCACGCCCTCCTGGGAGGCACTGGGTGACTCCTCCGTGTGGGTTGCCGCGTACGGCCAGATCTTCTTCTCGCTGTCCGTGGGCTTCGGCATCATGATCACCTACGCCGCGTACCTCAAGCCCAAGTCGGACCTGACGGGTTCGGCGCTGGTGGTCGGTTTCGCCAACTCGAGCTTCGAGATCCTGGCGGGTATCGGCGTGTTCGCGGCCCTGGGCTTCATGGCCGCGGCAGCCGGCACCGGTGTGGACGAGGTCGCGACTTCCGGTATCGGGCTGGCGTTCATCGCCTTCCCGGCCATCATTTCCGAGGCACCGTTCGGCGTGCTCATCGGTGTGCTGTTCTTCGGTGCGTTGGCCTTTGCCGGCTTCACTTCCATGATCTCGATCGTGGAAGTGATCGTGGCCGGCTTCCGTGACAAGTTGGGCCTGAGCCGCCCGGTGGCAGTGGCGGTGGTTGTCATTCCGCTGGCGATTGTGTCGCTGCTGTTCTTCCCCACGACCACGGGTTTGAACCTCCTGGACGTGGTGGACGCCTTTGTGAACAACTTTGGCATTGTCGCCGCAGCCCTGATCTCGGTGCTCATGCTGACCGCCGGATTCTCGGCGCTGCCCACTCTGCGCGATCACCTCAACTCGGTGTCCTCGTTCAAGTTGGGCCGTACCTGGATGATCGTGGCCGGCGCTGTCACCCCCGTGGTGCTGGGCTACATGCTGATCGATCAGCTCACGCTCAACCTCGCCGAGGGCTACAACGACATGCCCCAGTGGTTCGTCAACGTGTTCGGCTGGGGTATGGCCGGCGGCTTGGTGGTCATTGCCTACCTGCTGTCCAAGTTGCCCTGGTCCCGTCGCACGTCGGCAGCCTTCACCAGCCCCGCGCCCAGCGTTGAGGATGCCTACCTGGACCGCGACCTGCTGACCCAGGACAAGGCCTTCACCCACTATCGGGGTACGGCCATGCGGAGCCCCGCGTTGGACCAGGACTACTCGTTGCGCGCCATTCAGCACGGCACGGTTGTCCACCAGCGCGCCCCCTGGGACGACCGCACGTCAACCGACGACGACGCTCCGGCGTCCACTTCCGCGGGTCGGGCCACCCGTGACAACCACGAAGGAGGTGCCCGATGAGCACCACCGCCATTGTCATGATGATTGTCGCCATGGTGTTGGTATGGGGCGGGCTTCTGCTCTCCATCGCCAACATCCGACGTTCTCCGGAAGAGGTCGACGAGCTGGACCCGGATTACCCGGAGCCGCCGGACCAGTCTGGTCAGACCGGTCAATCCGGCCAGCCAGGTCAGTCTGACAACGGTCGCGTGAGCGAACCGACCCGCTGAGCCAGCGCCGCCGCCTGCAGGCGAACGCGTAGCAAAGGCCGGGCCCGTTGGATTCCACGTGAAATCCAACGGGCCCCGGCCTTTGTCATACCGCAAGAAACCCGCGGAGAACTCGGTGCGCACCCGCAGGGGAGACCCGCGGTAGCGGCGGGTATCAGAAGCTAAGCTGCGTCCCGCTTGCGCTGGAGCCGGCGCGCACGAGGCGCGCGAACGGCGTCGAGAATCATGAGGAGCACGGCGCACCAGACGATGCCAAAGCCGATCCAGCGCTCGAGTGGCATGGACTCGTCCAGCACCGTGAGTGCCAGGATGAACTGCCCGATGGGTGCCACGTACTGGATCATGCCCACGGTACTCAGGGGGAGTCGGGCGGCAGCGGACCCGAACAGCAGGAGCGGGACCGCGGTGATGATGCCGGATGAAGCCAGCAGCCAGAAGTGGCCCGCCCCCTCGGAGAACAGCGTGACCTGGCCGTCAGAATTCAGGTAGAAGACGGCCGCGAGCGCCAGGGGAGCGATCGCCGCGGTTTCACCGGTGAGGGTGACGAGCGCGGGGTAGCGTCCGCCGATGGTGGATTTGACCAGCCCGTAGAAGCCGAATGAGAACGCCAGCGCCAGGGACAGCCACGGCACGGAGCCGTAGAAAACGGACATGACCAGCACCGCGAGGAACCCCACGATGATGGCCGCCCATTGCAGCGGGCGCAGCTTTTCTCGCAGCACAATGACTCCCAACAGCACCGCCACGATGGGGTTGATGAAGTACCCCAGAGAAGCCTCCAACGTGTGCCCCGTGGTGGTGGCCACCACGTACAGCAGCCAGTTCGTGGCGATCAGAACGCCGGCGATGACCAGCGCGATAACTGCCTTGCCATCCCGGAAGAGCTGCACCAGCGTGCCCAATGACTTGGTGACCGCCAGCAGAATCAGACAGAACAGCACCGAGAACAGCACGCGCATCGCGACGATTTCATACGCGGTGGCGGGCAACAGCAGCACGAAGTACAGGGGCAGCAGCCCCCACAGCCCGTAGGCTCCGAAACCGTACAGAAAACCGGCCCGGGTCCTTTTCTTGCGATCAGGTCCCGAGCCGGTCTCAACGTTATAAGTCACCGTCCGATCCTAACGGCGGACGGCCACTTGATCACACACCGAAGAAGCGGCTGAAGAAGCCCTTCTTCTTCTCGCCCTTCTTCTCCAACTGTTCGTTGGTCTCCACCTCTTCGCCGTCGACCACTGCGGGTGCGGAGATATCCTCGGCGGCGTCCGGGCCGGCCACGGTTTCACCGCGGTGGGCGGTCTCGGATTCGCGTTCCTCACGGACCTCGGTGACCGGGCGATCTTCGGGTTCGGTCACGACAGCCTCGTCCTCGGGAGAGACACCCGGCTGGGAGGCAGCCAGATCCGGCTCGGGGATGCGGGCCATGGTGGTGGTGTTCGGCTGCGGGGAGGCCTCGGGGCCGGCGGTGGTCTCAGAGGTCTCCTCGGGGTCCGGCAGCACGGTGGTCTGCACACGGCCCGGCACAGCCGGTTCCTGAGTGGGTTCCTGGTCGAACGGGCGATCGCCGTCGCGCACCTCGCTCGCGGGAACCGCCACGTCGTCCTCGGGCTGCTCCGGCTCCGGTGCGGAAATGTCCTCGGTGGACAGTTCCTGGGGCAGGGGCTCTTCCTCGCTCGCCGACGCCGCCTTGGCAGCCTCGCGCTCGCGGCGCTCGTTCTCTGCCGCCTCGCGTTCGCGCTGGTTCTTCTCCTCGGCTTCGGCCCGCTGGCGTTCACCCAGCTGGACAGCCAGGTTCATGGCGGCCCGGCGGTCCTCGCGCAGTGCCTCGCGGTGGGTTTCGGCCTGGCGTTCGAGTTCTTCCAGCTCCTTCTCGCCCACCGAGGGTTCGGCCGGTTCCACACCGGTGATCTGGTGGTCGTCGAACCAGAAGCGCTGAGCGCCGTCGTGAACGGTGACCACGCACGTGGCGTCCGTGTCCCATTCGACGTGGGCACCGCGCAGGGCGGCATAGCTGTTCACGGCAAGGTTGTGGTCCACGGCGGTGTCGGTGGTCAGGGATTCGCCGATCACCTGCATCATGCGCTGTTCGGTCAGGCGCGGCAGCTCGAACGCATCGCCGTCGAGCAGCAGCCACGCGGTGATATTGCCGCCGGCGCGGGCGGGGTAATGCGCGTACAGACCTGTGACGGCCTTGGACGCCAGAGTGAGCCGACGGGCCAGGCCGTCCTGGATGGGCTGCTCATCGGTGGTCAGCTCGTCGATTTCCAGCCGCTGGCCGGCCTCCTTGGCCTGCACCGCGGCCGAGACGACCTCGGGGTTGAAGTGGCCCAGTTCCTGCCAGGACCAGATCCAGCTGCCGCGTGAAGCGGACTCGGTGCCCAACAGGTACGGGGTCAGCGTGACGGGCGGGGTCGTCTGCAGGGTGAACGACGGCGCGGAAAAATCCACGTCCCAATCCGCACCCTGAGACAGTTCCGCCAGCACTGCCTGGTATTCGGTGGAGATGAAAATAGAAGCGTCGATCAGCTCCTGCAAGGTTTTTGTCATAACACCCAGGCTAACAACTGGGGCGGCACCTCTGCGCAGCTCATGTCGGTTTTGCCGCGTCTGGCAGAAACATCTCAGGCTGCTGCCGCCGTTGCCGCGTTCGATAGGGTTGTTTGCAGTGAACGCGCGGGGAAAACCCGCTCTATCAACCAGCACCGGACCGCCGGGCCGAAGGGACAGATACTCACTATGACCTCAACTCCGCACACCGAACAGGACCCGGGTACACGCAGCGAACGAGAACTGGTGGCGGAGATCGGCCGCTGGGTGCTGTCCGTGCTGCGGACGGAACCCGGGTGGGACTCCATGCGCGTGGATTTCAAGCCGCAGGGTGAGCGCGTGTACTTGCGGGTTGCGGAGAATCGGGACGGCATGGCAATTCCAGGAGCTGCCGGGCCTATCAAACAGGACAGTCCCGTATTGAACGCTCTCGACGAGCTGCAGCGCAGTTGCTATCTCAAGGGCCGGGGTTCCTGGTTCTCCGTGAGCGTCACGATCGCTGCGAAGGACTGGCCCGAACCCGACTATCGGTTTGCCGCGCGCTACAACTATCAAGACCTGCCGCCTCAGTTCTCGAACGAGGGCCAGTACGGGGCACAGGACATTGCCACTCACCTCAGCGCCTTTCCCCGCACGGCCGCTCGCACCCCGGAATGGGCGATCGGGATCACCGGTGAACAAGGTATCGATCTCGAGTTCGTGGATCCCATGGACGACCAGAGCGCCCAGGCCGACGACGCCCATCCCCGGTTGCGCGAGGCCATCGCCCAGTACGTGGCGAACCCCGTGGACCAGGCCATGGCCAATGTGCTGCGTGAAGCCATGACCGGCGTGGTTCTGCTGGACATCACCGGTTCCGATCTGGTGCCAGGGGAGGACAGTCAGCCCGTGGGGCCGGAATCGAACATCCGGGTCCAGGCACTGGGACAGAAGGACGGCACCCGGGCGTTGGCGGTGTACACGACCACCGAGGAAGCACGCACGGTGTTCCGGGAGAACAACAAGGACTCCGAGAAGACCGAACCCATCCTGTTCCGGCAGCAGTCCGCTGCGGTGTTGAACATGGTGGCCACGGACCCGCAGTATGACGAGCTAGTGTACGACCCCGGGGGAGAGAACCCCATGCGTATCAAGCGCGAGCAAATCGAGTGGGTCAACCGCACTCCGCATAATCGGGCGGTCAAGGACGCGCTGTTGGACAACAACATGTCCGGGTTGCTCGCGGCGGTCCTCAACCCCAACGGTCAGTTGCTGTTCGGTACCCGGGACCAGGACGGTAAGTCCATGCCCGTGATGGTGCAGCCCCAGGACCCGAACGCGGCCCCGGACACCATCATGGTGTTCACCTCCGCCGCGGAGATCGCCGCCCTGGACACCAGCCTGCAGGTCCGGGCCGCGCCCTCGCGTGAGGTTCTGAAGTTTGTGGTGGATTCGGGCGCCGCCGGCATGTGCGTCAATGCCTTACCCCCGGTGGCCACCATTCCGACCGAGCAGTTGCGGGAGCTCCTCGAACTGGTCGCGCAGCAGGAGAACCAGCAGCAAGACGAACAGCGCTAATGGCCACGCTGCTGTACCGGGTGGGCGCGTGGTGCGCACGGAAGGCTCCGGCCATCATGATCGTGTGGCTCATGATTCTCGCGCTCGCCGGTGCAGCGGCACTCGTTTTCGCCAAGGGAACGAGCAGCCAGTACTCGGTGCCGGACGCACCGTACCAACGGGTGCTCGACGAGATGAATGAGCGTATGCCCGAGGCCACCTTCGGTTCGGGCACCGTGGCGTTCCGCAGCGCGGACGGTCAGGCATTCACCGAGAAACAACGGAGCGAGATCACCGCGGCTCTGAACGGCGCGGCCGAGGACGTCCCGGTCATTTCATCGGTCACGGACCCGTTCGAGACACAGGAGCAACTGGACGGTGCCGCCCGTGGTGTCTCTGACGGCCAACAGCAGCTGGAATCCGGCCGTGAGGAACTCGAACGTGGCGAACGCGAGCTAGCACAACAGCGCGACGAGCTCGATCGCGCCTCGCAGGAGCTGGATCGTTCCCTGGGACAGCTCCCGGGCAACCCTGACCGAGAAGAGGCCGCTCAGCTCAACCCCGAGTTGGCCGATCAGATCGACCAACTCGAAGCCGGCCAGCGGCAGCTCCAGGAAGGCGAGACCCAGCTCCGGGAGTCCCGGCAAGAGCTGGACTCCCGCTCGGAAGAACTCACCGCGGCCCAGCGCCGGACCGCGCTCACGGAGGAACAGCGATTCGTCACCCAGGACGGGTCAGTGGCTCGAGGCATTGTGGACTTCGCCAAGAACCCCACGTCCATGAGCGGAGATGAACGCGAGCAGGTCACGTCCGCGATCAGTGGCGGTCTGCCCGCCGGCGTGATGGCCGACTACTCCGTGGAAATCACCCAGGACGTCTCCGGGCTCGTAGGGTCCACCGAAATTATCGGTATCGTCGTGGCCGCCCTCGTGCTGTTCATCGTGCTGGGGACCATTGTCATGGCGGGTCTACCCGTGGCCAGCGCCGTGATCGGTTGCGGCACGGGAGTGGCCCTCGTTTATGCCTTGTCCTCGGTCGTGGACATGACCGCGACCGACCCGGTGCTCGCACTGATGCTCGGCATGGGCCTGGGCATCGATTACGCGTTGCTCATCACCCACCGCCATCGCACCAACTTGCTGGACGGGATCCCGCTGCGCGAATCCATTGCGCGGGCTACCGGCACAGCGGGCACTTCTGTACTCTTCGCCGGCCTGACCAACGTCATTGCTCTGGCCGCCCTGGCCACCGTGGGCATCCCGTTCCTGGGAACCATGGGCCTGGCAGGAGCGGGCACCGTCATGCTGGTCATCCTGGCCTCGGTGACTGTCACCCCGGCGTTGCTGTCACTGGTGGGGCCTCGCGCGGTGCCCGCCAAGACATGGCGCGAGCGCGGTTTCACCGAACACGGTGAAAAAGCCGCACCGCCTCAGGGCGCGAGCCCGGCGGCGTCGGCGGAGGCGCGATCTGCTCGATCGAGCGCCCACGAGCAGGCCGAGCGCATCGAAGCCGAGGTGCGCCGCAGCGCTGAGACCGCAGGAACCGAACCCGGTGCGATGGCGTTGTCACGGGCCAATAAGGGATGGGGCGCGTTCGTCACCAGGCATCCGATCGCCATGATTGCGGTAGCAGTGCTCGTCCTCCTGGCACTGGCGTTGCCCGCAATGCAACTGCGCCTGGGCCTTCCCGACGGCGCCGCAGAACCTCCTGGGTCCACGGCGAATACCGCTTACCACGCGGTGTCGGAGAACTTCGGGGAAGGCGCCAACGCACCTATCGTGACCATGGTGTCCCTGCCGGAAGAGAATCGGTCCCGCGAACAGGCTGACGCCGCCGCTCTTGATGTCTCCGAGTACATTGCGGGCATGGAAGGCGTGGTGACGGCCGTGCCGGCGACCATCAGCGATGACTTCCGAACCGCTCTGGTGACAGTGACGCCGGAAACCGGGCCCGCGGATGCGCGCACCGAAGAACTCGTCACGGAGCTGCGGGACCAGCGCGAAGCGATTCAGGACGCAACCGGTACGGACGTCGGATTCACCGGCCAGACCGTGGCCAATATCGACATCTCGGACACGCTCAACGCCGCACTACCGGTCTACATGGCCATTGTGCTGGTGTTGTGCCTGGTCATCATGCTGTTGGTGTTCCGCTCCATCTGGGTGCCCGTCATGGCGACACTCGGGTTCATCTTCTCGACCGTGGCAAGTTTCGGCGCCGTGGTCATGGTCTACCAAATGGGCTGGGGAGCGGATTTCTTCGGTGTGCACGAGCCCGGGCCCATCCTGGCGTTCCTGCCCATCCTGCTGGTGGGTGTGCTGTTCGGGCTGTCCGTGGACTACCAGATCTTTATCGTCTCCGGCATGCGCGAGGCGTATATGCGGGGGTTCGAAGCGCACGACGCCGTGCGGGTGGGTTATCGACAGGGCGGCACCGTGGTGACCGCGTGCGGAGTGATCATGGTGTCCGTGTTCGCCGGCTTCATCTTCGCGCACGTGTCCGTGGTTCGACCCATCGGCTTTGCCCTGGCCTTCGGAGTGGCCATGGATGCGTTCCTCATCCGCACCACCTTCATCCCGGCCACCATGCAGCTGTTGGGCAAACACGCATGGTGGCTGCCTCGCTGGTTGGATCGGATCCTGCCCAACGTGGACGTGGAAGGGGAGAAACTCAACGAGCGTCTCGCGGCGGAGGATCGGAAGGGGCGGGAACTGTCGAACGCGGCCGGATGACGCGGCGTCGTCGTTCGTGAAACTGCGCCATTCTGGGCCGAGGCGAAGAAACGGCGCCGAACAGAAAAAGGTCCTGCCCCCGCGTGGAGCGGGGACAGGACCTTCCGCATAGCAACTGACAGTCGTTCTCCGACCGATCAGCTACCGATCATCGCCTGTGCGCGGCCGATCAGATGCCGTACGCGTCGTTCCCTGCGTCGCGAGCAACGGCCTCTCGCACGCGCTTGCCGAGATCCGAGTCAACGTTCTCCCAGTACTGGAAAGCACGTTCCTGGATGGCCTCGTCAGCCACATCACCCACGTGACCGGCAATGTTCTCGACCGTCATGGTCTTTTCCTCGTCGCTGAAGACCTCGCGGTACAGCGTGCCCGCCTGACCGAAATCGTCATCCTCGGAGTGCAAGGTGGCTGCGGCGCGCAGCATGTCGCCGTCGGATTCCCACCGCAACTCGTCAGCGGCGTCCTTGCCGCCAGCCACCGGGCCACCCGTGGAATTGGGTGCGTAGACCGGCTGGTTGGGGTGCTTGAACGAGTAGCGCATGGGGCCGTCTTGCGAGTAGGAGTTCTGCTCGGCACGGTACGGAAAGTTCACGGGCAGGTCCGCGAAGTTCGGGCCAATGCGGTGACGGTGGGTGTCCGGGTAGGAGAACACACGGGTCATCAGCATTTTGTCCGGAGAAATCTCCACACCCGGAACGGTATTACCCGGGGAGAACGCAGCCTGCTCGATCTGAGCGAAGTAGTTCAGCGGGTTCTGGTTCAGGGTGAACTTGCCCACCTTGATACGGGGGTAGTCCTTCTTGGAGACCGTCTTGGTGACGTCGAACGGGTTGAAGCGGTAGTTCTTGGCATCCTCGTACGGCATGATCTGCACGTACACGCTCCACGAAGGGAAGTCACCGTTCTCGATGGCTTCGTAGAGATCGCGGCGGTGGGCGTCTGCGTCCGCGCCAGCGATTTTCTCGGCCTCATCACCGGTCAAGCATTCGACGCCTTGGTCCGAGACGAAGTGGTACTTGACCCAGAAACGCTCGCCGGCCTCGTTGACCCATTGGAAGGTGTGGGAGCCGTAGCCGTTCATGTGACGGTAGGACTTGGGGATGCCTCGCGGGCCCATCAGGTAGGTCACCTGGTGTGCGGACTCGGGGGACTGGGTCCAGAAGTCCCACTGCATGGTGTTGTCACGTAGTGCCGAGCCGGGGAGCCGCTTCTGGGAGTGGATGAAGTCCGGGAACTTGATGCCGTCACGAACGAAGAAGACAGGGGTGTTGTTACCCACGATGTCGAAGTTGCCTTCGGTCGTGTAGAACTTCAGCGAGAATCCACGAGGATCGCGCCAGGTGTCAGGAGAGCCCTGCTCGCCGGCCACCTGCGAGAAACGAGCCAGCATGGGCGTCTTGGTGCCCGGCTGGAACACGGCGGCCTTGGTGTATTGGGAGACGTCCTCGGTGATTACGAGTTCACCAAAAGCCCCGGAGCCCTTGGCATGCACCACTCGCTCCGGAACGCGCTCGCGGTCGAACGCAGCCAGCTTCTCGACCACATAGGAGTCATGGAGAACGATGGGCCCGTCAGCGCCGACGGACAGAGAGTGCTCGTCAGAAGCTACTTTCTTACCCAACTGGTCAGTAGTTGCAGAGCCGGTCTTGCGAAGGCCGTGTTCGTGGGGAGTGTTGTCAGACACAGTTCCTCCTGGGTGATGGATGAGATCCGACGGACGTGCGGTCATTTACTTCGCGGTGGTTCCGTTCGCCATGTCTTCCTGACATTGCGGGCAGATCCCCCGATACACCACCTCGGCGGACAGCAGTTTCATGCCGTGGTCCTCTGAAGGTGTGAGGCACGGGGTGTCTCCCACCGCGCAGGCAACATCCTCGATCATGCCGCAGTTGATGCAATACGCGTGGTGGTGATTGTCGCCGGTGCGGGTTTCGTACCGTGCCGGCGAGCCGGGCGGTTCGAACTTGGACACCATGCCAATGGTCGTGAGGTCGGCGAGGACCACATAGACGGACTGCACCGAGATTTTCGGTAGGACCTGACGGACCTGTCGAACCGTGTCATCCGCAGTGGCGTGGGGCATGGCCTCCACAGCATCAAGTACCGCGAGGCGTTGTTTGGTGACCCTGCGTCCGTTCAAACGCAGCTGCTGGGCCCACTCCTGCTGTGAGGGGTGGCTTGCGCCTGTCTGCGTGGTCTCCATGAACCCCACGATAACGTTATTTTGAGTCACTCACAATAGAGCGATGTGGTGCACCTCGGGTGAAGAGTTTTAAAAATCTTTCCGGTTCTCGCGTCACGTTTTGGGTGCTGCGCTGTCTACATAATGAATCGGGCGCGGGCTGCGAACGATTCCGGACGACCCTTTCGCTCGGGGGTCGACGTACCGCGGCAGTTGGAGCAGATGGACCGGGGAGGGCCCTGCACAGCGGTGGGCTAGAGCGACCAATTTCCGAGCGGGCTGCTCGGGATGGGGGAGAGACGGGTGACATAGGAGACGGGGGTGCGGACCAGGGGAGACACCGCACCCCCGGCCCACCTCTATAAACATTGGGTACCGATTTCGTCACAGTCGGTATCTCGAGTCATGTACCGGCGCTGTGCTGACACAATAGATGGACCCGTCAGCACCCTTAAGGCGCCATGGAAGACTTTCAACGTCCCGCCCCGTGGGGCGGTCAGCAGAACCCGAAACCAGCGGCCAATGATGAGTCGCTGATCGAGGCTGTCCGAAACGGTGACAATGAGGCGTTCGGCGAGCTCTACACACGTCACCGCGGCGCGGTTCTTGCGGTTGCACGCTTACACAGCAACAATCACGCGGAGGCCGAGGACATCACCTCGGAAGCTTTCACCCGCGTTCTCGCGCTTCTGAAGACCGGTGGCGGTCCGCGACAATTCTTGCGCGCCTACCTGGTCACCGCCGTGTCCCGCTTGGCTGCTGACCGCGCCAACGATCTCAACCGCACCCAGCCGCAGGAGCCCCAGGAACAGGGCAAGCTGGACCGGATCCAACTTTTCGACGACACCGTGGTCCGTCAGGTCGACGCCGCCGTCGTCGCCAGGGCCTTCGCGTCACTGCCCGAGCGATGGCAGGAAGTGCTCTGGTACCTCGAGATCGAGGGGTACCGTCCCCGAGAGGTCGCCTCTGTCGTGGGGATTCAGCCCAACGCCGTTTCGGCACTGGGCAAGCGTGCGCGAAATGGCCTGCGTACCGCGTACATGCAACAGCATGTCTCCGCGCAGGCGCTCGAGGAGTGCGGTGAGTACTCCGCGCAGCTGGGTGCGTTCGTCCGTGGCACGCTCACCCCGTCCAAGATGAAGCTCATACAGGACCACCTCGATTCCTGCGAGCGATGCACGGCGGAATACCTCCAGCTCCAGGACCTGGGCGTGGGTCTGCGCGGTTGGATCCTGCCCATTCTGGCGGGCCTGCCGCTCTGGGGCGACGCTTCCGAGCGTTTGCTCGCCGCCCTCGGCACGGTCGGTGCTGGCGGGGCCGCCGGCGTCTCTGGTTTGGTGTCCGGCACGACGACGCCGCTCGGTGCCGGCGCAGAAGTCATCTCAGCTCCTGCTTCGGCTGGAGCGGCGTCTGTGGGCCCCGCGACGCCGGTGGCATCGACGGCCTCCTCAGGTACTACAGGTGCTGCCACGTCAGCGGCGTCGGCAACATCCGCGGGTACTGCGACGTCAGCGGCCTCAACGACGGCCGTTTCGTCTGCCGCAGGCGGGGTTCTGGCCGGTTCGGCCACCAAAGTCATCCTGGCCGCGGCCGGCGTGGCCGTGGCTGGGGCGGGCACCGCGGGAATCATCGCGGCGATCCAGCAGGATTCTTCCGAAGTAGAGAACACCCGGCAGGCGCAGCCGGCCACTGAAGACCCAGCCGGTTCTGAGCCTTTGGGAGACATCGGTGACCGGTTGGGTGCCGGTGGTGATTCTGCTGCCGATTTCAAGCCTGACCGGGCAAATGCTGCGGCCGGCGACACAGACGCGAGTGGCGAGAATTCATCGGGTTATTCCGCGGGCGGGAACCCTGCGGATGGTACTTCAGGCGGGACTGGCGCTCTACTGGGGCAGGTGTCGCCGAGCACTGATGGTCAGAACGTCAACGGCTCCGAACCTCGTGATGCGTTGTCGGGTAACGGAGCGCTCCTGCCGTACCTGTCCGACCGGAACTTACCGGCGGACAATCCCGGTAGAACCGATGCGCCAGCATCACGCGGGGCCCCTGACGTGCCCCAGCTCAATATCCCTTTGACACCCACATTGCCCGGACCCATTCTGCCCGTAGAGCCTCCGGCTCCTGAGGACTCCGGTCCCCGCAACGGACCGGGAACCGGCCTCGATGTTGACGGGGCAGATGGTGAGTTCCCGGAGGCGCCCGGAGCGGTTGAACCCTCTGGGCCGTCCTCGACACCCACCCCCGGGAACCCTGCTTCCGAAGAGCCGGGTAACGGGGAATCGGATTCGGAGGGCCCCGAACCCGGAGAGCCCGGTGCCGATAATCCCGGTGCTGATGATCCTGGCAGCCCAGGCAGGGACGACAACGACAATGACGACCCGGAAAACCCCAGAGACCCGGGCAATGGCAACAATGACCCTGAAGGCACCGGAAACACTGATCCTGGTGGCACGGGCAACACCAATCCTGGGGGCACCGGGAATACGAATCCTGACGAAACGGGGAACACCAATCCTGGGAACCAGCCCACTACCCCGGGTAGGGGAACACCGGTGACGCCGGGAGCGCCGTCGTCTCCCAATAATCCGCCCCTGGCTGGGCCGGGTACGGAACCCACTGGACCCGCGGTAGACCCCGACGCGGAACCACCCCAACCGGTGCCGGTGCCGGGCGAGGAAATTGGCGAGCGCGCGAATGACCTCATGGACGATTCCCAGCCGGTTACAGGTTGGTGGGGAACACTTCCGGAGGGATGGGTGTTGTCCGATTGGATAATTTTTATTCAGATCGTCATACGCCCCTAGATCCCACAGAAGTCGTGTGGTGGCGCGGCGCGGAGGAGAAGGTGGAATGCACAAGCATTACAACGGGCTGAAAACCGTGCTGCTCTTGGGTGGCATGTGGGCGGTACTGCTGGCGATTGGTGCCGTGATTGCTGGTGCTACGCGCAGCTCCGTGTTCATCGTGATTTTCGCGGTAATCGGCCTGATCGGCACGGCGTACAGCTACTGGAACTCCGACAAACTGGCCATCCGTTCCATGCGAGCCATTCAGGTGACGCCACAGCAGGCTCCCACCATGTACCGGATCGTGCATGAACTCTCGCAGCGTGCGGGGCAGCCCATGCCGCGTCTGTACATCGCGCCGACCATGAGCCCCAATGCCTTCGCGACCGGGCGTAACCCCGAGAACGCGGCAGTGTGCTGTACCGAGGGCATCCTGCAGATCCTTGATGAGCGAGAGCTCCGAGGGGTGCTGGGCCATGAGTTGATGCACGTGTACAACCGGGACATCTTGACGTCCTCCGTTGCTGCAGCTGTTGCCGGGCTCATCACTTCAGCTGCCCAGTTCCTACAGTTCGCGGCCATTTTCGGTGGTCGCGGTGGGGACCGTAACGGAAACCCGTTGGTGGCCCTGCTCATGGCGTTCTTGGCACCGGTGGCAGCCATGGTCATTCAGATGGCCATCTCCCGAACCAGGGAATACGACGCCGACCAGGACGGCGCTCAGCTCACCGGTGACCCGTTGGCGCTGGCGTCCGCACTGCGGAAGATCGAGGGTGGCGCCTCGCAGCGACCCATGAACCCCAACGATCAGAAGGTGGTCAATACGTCGCACCTGATGATCGCCAACCCGTTCCGCGGTGGCGGGCTCAAGAGCATGTTCCGTACGCACCCCTCAACCGATGACCGTGTGGCTCGCTTGGAGAACATGGCGCGTAGCGGCGGTTTCTACGGGCGCCGTAACTGACGCCTTAGTAAGCCAGCAGTACGTTGCACATGGAGAGGCCGTGGCCCCATGGTGGGT
>JAKDKI010000498.1 GCA_030453435.1 Kocuria sp. | reverse complement strand
TGAGGTGTGGGGGTCTCGACGGACAGTGGCCCGACAGGGAGAATGTCTCCCGGAAGGAAAGGGTCATCAATGGCAAAGTATCGGAAGTTCACCCCTGAGTACCGTGAGGAAGCGGTGAAGCAGGTTGTGGAGACGGCGACTCCGATCGCTGAGGTCGCGCGCAGCCTTGGCATCAATCCGGGAACTCTGGGGAACTGGGTCAATCAGTACCGAAAGGAGCATCCGGTGAGCGAGGAGTTGTCGTTGCCGGACCGCGCGAGGTTGCGCGAGCTGGAGAAGGAGACACGTGAACTGCGGCTGGAGAATGCTTTCCTAAAAAAAGCCGCGGCCTACTTCGCGAGGGAGGAACAGTGAGCGAGCGTTACGCGTTCATTGCCGCGGAGCAGGATCTCTATTCCTCCCAGGCCCGTGCCAGCGCGCCCGTCGAGCAGCTCTCCGTGGTCCGCATGTGCGCGGCGATGGAGGTCTCTCGCTCGGGCTACTACGACTGGTGCGCCGCCGTCCCCTCCGAGCGCGAGCTGCGGCGAGCCAAGGTCACCGCCCACGTGCACGCCGCGTTCAAGCTCGGCCGCGGCACCTACGGCGCCCGCCGCGTGCACGCGGTGCTCACCCGCAGCGACGACCCGCAGGTCGCCCGCGCCGGCCTCGACCTGATCCGCGACATCATGCGCGAGGAAGGCCTGATCGCGTGCCAGCCGCGGGCCTACCGCACCACCACCGTCCGCGACGAGGACATCGCGCCGGTGACCGACCATGTGGGCCGCGACTTCACCGCGCCCGCACCGGGGTGCAAGCTCGTCGGAGACATCACGTTCGTGCGGACCTGGGAGGGCTGGCTCTATCTGGCCACGGTGATCGACTGCCACACCAAGGCGGTGGTCGGCTGGTCGATGGCCGAGCACATGCGCACCGACCTGATCTGCGACGCGATCGACATGGCCGCCACCAATGTCGAATTCGCCGAAGGAGCGCTTTTCCATTCCGACCGCGGAAGTCAGTATACGAGCGCCCAGTTCGCTGCCCACCTGAAGTCGCACGGCCTCACCGGCTCAATGGGAAAGACAGGCATTTGCTGGGACAACGCGCTAGCGGAAAGTTTCTTCGCCGCGTTGAAGAACGAGCTCGTTTACCGGCTCGTCCTGCCGACCCGGAACAAGGCGCGTCGGGCCATTGCGGAATACATCGAAGTGTTCTACAATCGTCAACGGTTGCACTCAGGGCTTGGCTACAAAACGCCCCTCGAGATTGCCGAAGAACACCAGCAGAACCTCTCGACCGCCGCGTGAAACAGCAAAGTGCCGCTGTCCGAAGAGGCCCCACCAGATCAGAAGCCCTCGAGCCATCGGGTGAGGTTGATGAAGCCCTGGAAGTTGGACTGCAGCACGTAGTCGATCTCGACCCCGCCGAGCAGATCGGACACGGTGGCCCGCAGGGTGTCGGTGCCGCCCCGGGCAAAGGCGGAGTTGATCTTGCCCTGCCCCAGACCGGGGATGTCGACCCACATGTCCCGGGTCAGCGAGACCAGGGCGATCTCCTCGCGGTCCTCCGGCAGGTGCATGAGCATGATGGTGTCCGAGGCGCCACCCATGGAGGAGGGGTCGCGGGAGTCGGTGCCGATGAGCAGGATGGTCACCGGGCCGCCCCCGAGTGGCGAGGCCTCCGGTGCCTCCGTCGTCGGCTCGGGGCTGCTCGAGGTCGACGTGGCCCCTGCCGCGGTGTCGTCGTCTCCGGTGGCGGTCGAGCCACCCGAGCCGGTCGCGCCGGCCGAGTCGGT
>JAKDKI010000497.1 GCA_030453435.1 Kocuria sp. | reverse complement strand
CCGTGGCCGGTCAGATCACCGTAGATGAGGCCCTGGAACAGTCCCAGGCCTATGCAGAACAGGTGGCGCGCACCTATCAGCGTGAGGAAGGCCAGTAACCGCCATGTCTACTTCAACAGGGGCCGCCCGTACTGGTCGCCCTCGTAAATCTCGCGCTCAAGCGCCGCGTCGCAGTGACGCGTGGCAGCGGCGCCTCCCACTCCTGCCGGCCCTGATCTTCACGATCATTGCCACACAGATTCCGTTCCTGATCACCATTTGGTACTCGCTGCGTTCATGGAACCTGTTGAACCCAGCCTCCGATGTATTCGTCGGGGTGAGCAACTACATCGAGATCTTCGCCGACCGCACCTTCCGGCAGGTCGCCATGAACTCGGTGGTCTACACGCTCGGATGCGTGTTGATCGCCATGGTGCTCGGCATCCTGTTCGCTCTCCTGTTGGACCGCAAGTTCCTGGGACGCGGAGTGGTGCGCACGCTGCTGATCACGCCGTTCCTGATCATGCCGGTGGCGGCCTCCACGCTGTGGTCGGTGTCCATGTTCAACCCGACGTTCGGTTTGGTGAACTGGTTCCTGGGGGTCTTCGGCATCCCCGCCGTGGACTGGACCTCGTCCCACCCCGTGATCTCCATCCTGATCGCCCTGGTCTGGCAGTGGACCCCGTTCATGATGCTTTTGATCCTGGCCGGTCTGCAGTCTCAACCCAAGGACGTGCTGGAAGCCGCGCAAATGGACGGTGCATCATCCTTGCAGACATTCTTCTTCATCACGCTGCCGCACTTGCGCCGCTATATCGAACTGTCGGTTCTGCTGGGGGCCATCTACGTGGTCAACACGTTCGACCAGATCTACCTGATGACCGCCGGCGGCCCCGGTACCAGTAGCGCCAACTTGCCCTACTACATCTATCAGCGCGCCTTCCTGGGCTTCGACATCGGTCAGGCCGCAGCCATGGGCGTGGTGGTTGTCATCGCCACGATCATCATTGCCAACTTCGCCCTGCGATTGATTTTCAAGGGCTTCATGAGCACGGAGCAGAACTGATGAGCACCACCGTTCAAACACAGACACCCTCCGCCCAAACCTCGGAGCCGCCCGTCCGACGCAAGCGCAAGGGAGGCGGCGCGGGTTCCGCGGCACTCACCTTGTTCACGTGGCTGCTGGCCCTCGGGTTCTTCATGCCCGTTCTGTGGATGGTGCTCACTTCGTTCAAACAAGAGGCCGACGCCGCCTCCAACCCTCCCAAATTCTTCTTCACTCCCACACTGGACCAGTACAAGGCCGTGTTCGAGGCAGGAGCGGGTGGGTACTTGTGGAACTCGGTGATCGCCACGGTCGTGTCCACGGTCCTCGTGATTTTGCTGGCGATCCCCGCGGCCTACGCGGTGAGTATCCGGCCCGTGGAGAAGACCAAGGACGTGCTGTTCTTCTTCATCTCCACCAAAATGCTCCCTGTGGTCGCCGTGATCATGCCGATCTACGTGGTGGCCGGCAAGCTCAAAGTCCTGGACAACATTTGGACCCTGGTGTTCCTGTACACCGCCATGAACCTCCCGCTTGCGGTGTGGATGATGCGCTCGTTCTTCCAGGAAGTCCCGCGCGAGGTGCTTGAGGCGGCGCAGATGGACGGTGCGTCGTTGATGACCACCATGCGCGTGGTGCTCATTCCCATGGTGGCTCCTGGTATTGCTTCCACCGCCCTGATCTGCGTGATCTTCGCCTGGAACGAGTTCTTCTTCGCACTCAACCTCACGGCCGCGGACGCAGCCACGGTGC
>JAKDKI010000496.1 GCA_030453435.1 Kocuria sp. | reverse complement strand
GCGCTAGCTAGAAACACAGCGACGCCGCCGGGCCCCGAGAAGGGGCACCGGCGGCGTCGGCGTTTAAGGCCGTGGGGCACGACCCGGTGTCGCTAGGAAAAGGCGCCCGAGACGGTGTCCCAGACTTGGTAAATGCCCAGGATGCCGAACAGCACGGCGCAGATGACGAGCACGGCGTTCGTGAACATGCCGTTGCGCCAGTTCTTGGGGGTGCGCGAGGTGTTGAGCAGTCCCAGCAGTGTTACGGCAAGGAACGGCATGAACAATGCGCCCAGCACGCCGTACAGCAGAATCAGGAACACAGGCCGGTCCAGCAGGAGCAGAAGCATGGGCGGGAATGTGAGCCACAGCAGGTAGAACTTGAAGTACTTGCCGCCGTTGCGGGTGTCCGGGTGGTCCTTGGGACGGTTGCGAATGTTGCCCCAGTAATCGGCGAACATGAGCGAGACACCGGACCACACGCCCACCACGGACGAGAAGGACGCCGCCCAGAAGCCGACCAAGAAGATCACGCCGATCACATCGCCGTAGCGTTCGCGCAGCACGGCATCGAGGTCGAGCAGACCGCGGTCGCCGGCGCTGATGGCGTAGCCGGCGGAGTAGAGAACCTCAGCGCCCACGACCAGCATGGCCAGGACAAAGATGCCGGTAATGGTATATGCGACCGCGTTGTCCAGCTGCATGACGCGCATCCAGCGCGGCTGATGCCAGCCCTTCTCGCGCAGCCAGTAGCCGTAGGCCGCCAACGTAATCGTGCCGCCCACGCCTCCGGCCAGCGCAAGCGTGTAGACCACGCCGCCCTGCGGGATCACCGGAATCAAACCCTTGAGCATTTCCGGGATGTTGGGCAGCGTGATGATCGCCAGACCCACCATGACCAGGAACATGATGCCCACCATGGCGGCGGTGATTTTCTCTACCGCGGCATAACGCCCCATCCACACAATGCCAAAACCGATCAGGCCCATCATGATGGCCCAAGCCCACAGCGGCAGGAACGGGAACAGCGCAGCCAAGGGAAGTGCGGATGAAGACATGGCGGTCGCGCCATACACGAAGCCCCAGATGAGGATGTACGGACCGAAGTACCAGGACGTCCAACGCCCCAGCGAGCGCCAGCCCTCGAAGATCGTGCGGCCGCTGGACAGTGAGTAACGGCCCGCGCCCTCCACCAGAACGATCTTCATGATGGTGCCCACGACCACCGCCCACAGCAGCGTGTAGCCGTAGCGGGAACCGGCGGTCAGGGTTGCAACCATGTCTGCTGCACCCACACCGGTGGCTGCAACGACCAGACCCGGCCCAATGATGCGCCACTTTTTGATCCGTTCCAATTGCTCATGAGGATTCACCGATGGATCCGGCAGAAAAGGTGTTTTATCGCGCATTCGGCTACTCCACTGACTTGGCAATCATGAGGGGGGTCACAGCAATTGTTCGTCAGTATTTCACGCGTTAACTGTTCGGGCGGATTGATACACCACTGTGGCAAGGAGGTTCTGCAATGTTTCTTACGCCAACGCCGCTCGAGCAGCCCGCCCCGCAAACTGATGCACGTTAGAACCAGAAAATCGGGTTTTTCGGGTCGCAACGTCGATCCCTTTGCAGGCCGGGCGGCGGGAGCGGTTCTACCGTCGACCAGGGTGAACCCACCGCGCCGAGCAAGGCGGCGACGCCAACCAGGTTGCACCCGGCACCAAAAAACCTCCGGGCCCCTGTCGCAACAGGAACCCGGAGGTTTTGACTGTGGAGCCTAGGAGATTCGAACTCCTGACATC
>JAKDKI010000495.1 GCA_030453435.1 Kocuria sp. | reverse complement strand
TCTCGGCGAGTGGGGTGGCCGCCGCGGCCGCGAAATCTCGGGTGTGCAGCCCCATGTCCTGGTCGGTGATGCTGATCAGAGGATGGATTCCCGGGATGCGGTAGCTGACATTGCCGAAATCTGTGGATGCCGCCAGCACCTCGGAGACCGTGCCCGCCGGGTACGGGTCGCGCCCACGACGTCGCTGGGCCAGGACCCAGCGGTCGGACAGCGGCGCGTTGCCCAGCACAGGCAGCGTGGCCGGCGACGAGTCCCAGTCGATCTCCACGCCCACCCCGGCCATCAAAGCAGCTCCCTGCAGGATTTCGGTGACGCGTTCGGACAGTGCCTTGAGCGTTTCCGGCCGCTGAGAGCGCACATACAGCTGCAGAGTGGCGGATTCGGTGATGATGTTCGGCCGTTCCCCACCCTCGGGCAGCACGGCGTGGATGCGGTCGGTCGGTGGTGTCTGCTGTCGCAAGAGACCCAGGCCCTGGTACGCGAGCACGGCGGCGTCGAGCGCGTTGCGCCCCATGAAGGGGTGCGACGACGCGTGGGCGGCCCGACCGCGGTAGTGTACAGTGCACTGGCGGCGTCCCAGCCAGACCTGATCCACGAGGTCCGTGGGGTAGGAGTGCACCATGGCGGCCGCGTCGATGCCTTCCAGCGCACCCGCCCGGGCCATGATCTCCTTGCCGCCCTCGCCCTCTTCCGCCGGCGTGCCCAGATAGACCACCCTCCCGGAGAACGCGGAGGGGTTGTCGCGGATGAGTCCCACGAGGGCAACGAAGGCGCCCAGGCCGGTCACGGCAATCACGTTGTGGCCGCAGCCGTGGCCGATGCCGGGTAGGGCGTCGTACTCGGACATGATCGCGATGGTGCGGTGGCGCTGCGGGTCGAAGTCGTCGGAGGCGATCTCCGCACGGATGGCGGTATCCAGTCCGAAGGCGGGGTTTTCGGCCGCGATCCCGTGGGACTTGAGGTAATCCACGATCAGCTGCACGGCAAAGTGCTCCTGGAACGCTGTCTCCGGGTGTTCGTGCAATTCGTGCAGCACGCGATGCAGGCCGGCCGTCTGGTCATCGACCAGGGATTCCAGGCGCTCGTGCAGCTCCTCCGCAGCGCCCGCATGATCGGACAGATGATGTTCCAGCTCGTCCTTGCGGCGCTCGGTGTCCCGTTCGAGCTGCTCAAGATACGCGCGCGAAGGTTCCGGGCTGACCGTCAGATCGCCGGAGGACCGGTCAGGAGTCTCGTGGTCTGCGTGGCTCGTTCCCATGATCAGGGAGCGTAACAAGTGATCCGGATCACGCGCGGGAATGAAGCGGTGCGGCGGCGTCGTCGGCCTTAAACAACGCGGTGCCCCGCGCGAGAACGCGCGGGGCACCGGTTGGGTGAAACGGGACTTACTTGATGGAGGTACCTGCGGAACCGAGGTTCTGGCAGGCCTCGACCACGCGTGTGGCCATGCCGGTCTCGGCCTCGGCACCCCACACGCGGGGGTCGTACTTCTTCTTGTTGCCGACCTCGCCGTCGATCTTCAGGACGCCGTCGTAGTTGTCGAACATGAAGCCAGCGACGGGGCGGGTGAACGCGTACTGGGTGTCAGTGTCCACGTTCATCTTGATCACGCCGTAGGAGACCGCGTCCGCGATTTCCTGCGCGCTGGAACCGGAGCCGCCGTGGAAGACCAGGTCGAACGGTCGATCCTTGCCGATCTTGGCACCGACCTCGTCCTGGATCTGCTTGAGCAGTTCCGGACGCAGGCTCACGTTGCCGGGCTTGTACACGCCGTGGACGTT
>JAKDKI010000494.1 GCA_030453435.1 Kocuria sp. | reverse complement strand
GCGAAGAGACCGAAGATCAGCGGCACCGCGATCATCACGATCTTGCGCACGGGGTCCAATGCCTGCTGGTACTTGCGCATGGTGTCCGTGGCCTGGGCCGCGCCCTGCTTGGGCCGCGACCTGTAGGCCAGCCACAGGCTCAGGAACATCAGGCCGGCCACGATCAGCGCGGACACGATGAACAGGCCGATCACGGTGAGGTTTTGGGTGACGAACACGCGCAGGTATCCGAGCTGGTCGTACCAGAGGATATTGGTGTACACCTGCGTGAAGCCCACAAAAGCGGCGATCAGAACGACCACCGCAATCACTGTGGGGATCAGTGCTCCGCGTTTTCGGCGGCCTCCCGAGGAGGTACTGGATGGACGTGGGGCAGCAGATCCGGCGGTCACTGATTACCTCTGAGCTTCCTGCGCTGATGATAGTGATCTGTCAATTGTTAAAGGTCAAGACTATTCTGCGGGGTGGTCCTTGGACGTGCAATTACACTCCCCGGGGGTGTCATCGAGTGCCGCAACTGGGCAGGCTCGAAACGTTGCCCGCGGCCGCTTGCTCCACCGCGTTGACGGCCTCTCCGAGGGTCTCTACTTCGATCACGTCCATCCCCTCGGGTACGTACCCCCGCACCTCGTTGCAGTTTCCGCTGGGGGCCAGGAAATAGCGGGCGCCCGCCTCAGCCGATCCCTCCAGTTTTTGTCGGATTCCGCCAATGGGGCCGACTTCACCCTGTGGCGTGATGGTTCCGGTGCCCGCCACGTGCTCGGTGCCCACCATGGATCCCGGCGTGAGCTCCTCAATGACACCCAGTGCGAACATCATGCCTGCGCTGGGCCCACCCACTTGCTCGAGTTCGAAATCGACCGTGAACGGGAAGTCGTATTCGGGGGTGAGGTACACGCCCAGTTGCCAACGGCCCGTGTCCTCGCTGCGGGAGAGGTCCACGTGATGGGTCACGGTCTCTTCCCCGCGTTTCACGGTCAGGTCCACACCCTTCTCCCCCGCCTCGTCCAGTCCATCGCGCAACTGGTCCAGCTCGGTGATGGGCTCCGAATTCAGCGCCAAGAGGGTGTCGCCCGGTTCCAGCACACCGTCAGCGGGCGTGTCCGGAATGCTGGCGTGCACCTGAAGAGTGGTCTTGTACGGCTTGTCCAGGTAATCCAGGGCGGCTGCGACCGAGTCCTCCTGCGAGGTCTGCATGGCAGCCGCGTTGGATTCGTCCACTTCCTGCCCCGTGAGAGTGGGGTCGTACACGGCATCTTCCGGGAGCACGGTATCCGTGGGGTCGAACCAGGCCATGAGCACGTTGACCGCGTTCACGCGGCCGGCCGGCCCTCCCTTGACGTACACCGTGGTCAGGTCCAGTTTGCCGTCGCTGGGATAGGTCTGGGCACCCTCGATACTCACGAGTTGATGGTCCTCGTACTCCCCCACCGTGTTAAAGGTGGGGCCCGAGGATTCGACCACGAACGGTGCAGGCAGCACCACACCGGCGATCAACAAGGCCGCGGTGCCCATCAGACCGGCCGATTCCAAGGACTGCTTCTTGCGCCATCGCGTCCATCGCGAGCTGCCGCTACTACCGGACACGCACGCTCCTCTCACCCATTGTCAGGACCGTCATAGCGTACTTGCCCCACCTGGGAACCGCGCCTTCGCGACCCGGCCACTCGGTACTGATGCCGACGTCGCTCGGCCGGCCGAGCGACGTCGGCGCCACTGGAGGCCCCCAACCAGAGAAACAGGCCCCTCCCTGAGCTGGCAGCCAACAGTTGGGCCGCACCGGT
>JAKDKI010000493.1 GCA_030453435.1 Kocuria sp. | reverse complement strand
ATGGCGCGTGCGCGCGGAATCGTTTCGCGTGGACCAACCTGAAAGACTTTCCTTGTCTACTAATTTCGTAAACCTCGGCGTGCCCGAGGTCCTTTCGGCTGACCTTGCCCGTACCGGCATCACCGAAGCCTTCCCCATTCAAGAAAAAACCCTTCCCGATTCGCTGGCCGGCCGGGACGTCCTGGGCCGTGGTCGCACAGGCTCCGGCAAGACCGTGGCCTTCGCGTTGCCGCTCGTGGCTCGCCTGGCTGGCATGGTCGACGACGCCGCTCGCGCACCTCGTCGCGCCAACCGCCCCACCGGGCTGGTGCTGGCTCCCACCCGCGAGCTAGCAACCCAGATCGACCGCACCGTGGCCCCGCTGGCCAAGGCCGCCGGCCTGAGTACCACCGTGATCTTCGGCGGTGTGTCCCAGAAGCGCCAGGAGCAGGAACTCGCCAAGGGCGTTGACATCGTGGTGGCTTGCCCGGGCCGCCTGGATGACCTGCTCAAACAAGGCGTTCTGACCCTGGATGAGATCCGCGTGACGGTCCTCGACGAGGCCGATCACATGGCCGACATGGGCTTCCTGCCCGTGGTCACCCGCATCCTGTCCCGCACCCCCAAGGGGAGCCAGCGTCTGCTGTTCTCCGCCACCTTGGACAACGGCGTGGACACCCTGGTCAAGAAGTTCCTGAGCAACCCCGTGTTGCACTCGGCGGACGTCGCTCAGGCGTCCGTGACCACCATGGATCACCACGTGCTGGTCGTGAACAACGATGACAAGCAGGCGCTCATCGAGACCCTGGCCTCCGGTACCGGTCGCCGCGTGATGTTCACGCGCACCAAGTACCGCGCCAAGAAGATGGCCAAGAAGCTCAATCAGTCGGGTATCCCCGCGGTGGATCTGCAGGGCAACCTGTCGCAGAACGCTCGTGACCGCAACCTGGCCGCGTTCTCCAACGGTGAGGTGCGCGTGCTCGTGGCCACGGACGTGGCAGCCCGCGGCGTGCACGTTGATGACGTGGAGCTGGTCGTTCACATCGACCCGCCCGCCGAGCACAAGTCCTACCTGCACCGCTCCGGTCGTACGGCTCGCGCCGGCGCTTCCGGTTCCGTGATCACCATTTCCACGACCGAAGAGCGCGGCGACGTGGACAAGCTCATGCAGAAGGCCGGCGTACGCGCTCGCATTGACGCCGTATCTCCCGGTTCCGAGATCGTCGCGGACCTGGTGGGCGAGCGCGCCGAGCGCGTTGCCTACCAGCCCGCGCCCCAGTCCGGTAACGGTGGCGGCCAGGGCGGCCGTGGTTCCAAGCCGCGCTCGGGTGGTCGTTCCGGTGGCCGTAACGACGCCGCTCGCTCCGGCGGCCGCAATGGTGGCCGTTCCGGCTCAGGCCGTTCCCGCTCCGAGCGAGACGGTTCCCCTCGCGGCGGTGAGGCTCGCACCGAGGGCAAGCGTTCCGGTGGTACCCGTTCGGGCGGTGCGCGCAGCAACGTGTCCCGTTCCGACGCCGCCGGTTCCGGCAACCGTCGCTTCGGCGGCAAGTCGCAGGGTTCCGGTTCGGCATCGGGCGCTCGCAGCGACAAGCCTCGCGGTGAGCGCAGCGGCTCCGGCCAGCGTTCGCACTCGTCCGGTCAGACTCCGGATCGCGCAACCGCCGCGGCACAGCGCCGTCGTCGGGCGAATCGCCAGGACCAGGGCACCCGCTAAACTCGGGCACTGATCAAGTAGGGGGGGCCGGGTGGGGAGGAACAGGGCCCCCGACGTTGTGTGGGGGGTAAATTGGGGTGAGCGATTAAATGCGG
>JAKDKI010000129.1 GCA_030453435.1 Kocuria sp. | reverse complement strand
CGCAGTTCGACCACGATCTCGTCCAGGAAGTCATCGACCTCGTCCTGGTCGTATCCCTCGCGGAACTTGGTGGGTTGGAACCGCTTATTGATGACGTCTTCTGGTGTCAAAGTCATGTGAGTGCTTCACTCCTACTTCTAATCAAGCCGCGAAGGCCAGGCCTCGGTCAAGATAATTAACGCTAAGGATACAACTACGGCGTAACCAACGCTCGGTTATCGGGGTGTCACCGACACTTATCCCCGCAACAACATCCCCCACAGGATCGATTGGATGATGCTGACTGCGAAGACCAGGATGAGGAAACCCAGGTCCAGGGCCACGCCACCGAACCGCAGTGGCGGTACAACCCGTCGCAACAGGTTCATGGGCGGGTCGGTAACCGAGTAGATGACCGACGCTGCGATCAACATGATCCCCTGTGGCCGCCAGCTGCGGGCGAACATCTGTACCCAGTCCAACACGAGCCGGCCCAGTAACGCCACATAGACGAGATGGACCACCAAGTACAGGATGGAGAGGATGAGGTTCACGATCAGCCCTCGGCCTGTCCGTAGGACTCGGTGTCGTCGTCGATGTCATCGGTGTGTCCCTGGTCGCGCACCTCCACGTAGGAGGGGGTGAGCAAGAACACTTTGGCCGTGACTCGTTCGATCGAGCCGTGGAGTGCGAACACCAGACCGGCCGCGAAGTCCACGAGACGCTTGGCTTCCGCCTCTCCCATGTCGGAGACGTTCATGATCACGGGGGTGCCGTCTCGGAATGCTTCGCCAATCGACTTGGCGTCGTTGTAAGAGCGGGGGTGCACAGTGGTGATGGTGCGCAATTCGCTGTCGTCCTCTCGGGAACTGGGGGCCCTTCTGATGGGCGTCACGGGGGCTCGGTACTCCGGGGAACGACGTGCAGCGACACCGTTTCCGGTCTCACCGACCACTGCGGTGGAACCGCTTGCCGGCGTCTGTGTGACTTCCCGGGGACGGCTGGTCTCTTCGGAGGTGTAGTCGTCGTCGGTCTCGGCGAGGCCGAGATAGATCATGGTACGACGCAGCGCTCCGGCCATAGTCTCTCCTCAATCACTGGGCGGGTGGGAAAAATACCACCCGCAAAATTATCTCTCATTACGCTACCGCACGGTGGGACGCGCCCCGAGGACATCCGAGCCGATCCGCACGTGAGTGGCCCCCGCGGCCACGGCGGCTTCCAGGTCTCCGCTCATGCCCGCCGAGACGGCAGTGGCACCGGGATAGTCGCTTTGCAATTGCTGGGAGATCTCCCACAGTCGCTCGAAAGCCTCGCGAGGTTCGCCATCCTTGGGCGCCACGGCCATCACTCCGGCAAGTTCCAGGCCGTCGGTCTCCGTAACCTGTCGCGCGAGCTCCGCCACCCGTGACGGATGGGCTCCCCCGCGTTGCGAGTCTTCCCCGGCTCGGGGATCCAGATTCACCTGGAGGCAGCACTTGAGATCCGCTGTGGCGCACGGACCGGGGGAAACATCACCACTCTCCGCTGCCGCGCGATGATTGCCCACGGCCTTACCCAGGGCGGTGATCAATGACTCACGATCAACGGAATGCACCCAGGAGGCATACCGCACCACGCGCTTGGCTTTGTTTGACTGCAACTGACCGATGAAATGCCACACGGGTTCGCTCACGGCGGGCTCACGCTGCACAAGTGCTTGCGTGACCTCCTGCGCCTTGGGCAGAGCTTCCTGGTCCTTGTTCTCGCCGACGGCGCGCACCCCCAGATCCCGCAGCCTCACCACATCCTGCGCGGGGAAAAATTTAGTGACCACAATCAGCGCTGGCAATTCGCCGCCGTGAGCGCGGTCTTCGCTGCGGAGCTCGGACGCATCGAGGATTCGTTGTCTCACCGCGGACAAGCGTTGAGCCAGTTCCGCGGTGCGTGCACCGTCAGAGGGAGTCGACAGTTGATCTTCGGAGTGGGTCACAGTGTGTCCTTTCCGCCGGTCGTGGCCGCCGAGGGCACCCACACGACACCTGCGAGGCGAGAAGTCGTCTTATCGCGCCGGTAGGAATAGAGCGCGTCGTGTTCCAGGGTGCACCATTCGGAACGATCAGCGCCGGTTTCGGCTACCTGCACCTCGAGTTCTTCGAGCAGGGTGCGCGCAGCACCAGGTAGATCGAGTCCGGGGGTCTGCCACGAGGTCTCGGCCTCGATCCCAGGAAGGAGCCGGGCGGATTCGGCCCGCATCTCCTCTGGGACTTCGTAACAGGCACCACAAATTGCGGGCCCCACCCAAGCGGTGATGGTCTGGGCCCCGAGTTTCCGCAACCCGTGCACCGTGTTCTGGAGAACTCCGTCCAGTAATCCGCGCCGTCCCGCGTGCGCCACAGCGGTCAGCGGGACGTTCGTCTCTGCGCGTTCGGCCACGAACACCACGGGGAGACAATCCGCCGTGAGCACGGCCAAGGGTGTTCCGTCCTCGCTGATTGCGGCGTCCGCCTCGGGTGCTTCGGGCACCGCGGAAGTCCCAGGCATCTCACGAGCTCCGGATGCGTGGAGGTCATCCGTGTCGCCCGCAGAGTGAGCCGAGAAGGACACGACTGTCGTTCCATGAACCTGACGCATGAATCTCAGTGACTCCGCAGGAAGGCCCAGTTCTTTCTCCAGCGCGGCACGGTGAGCCGCAACCTGGGCGGGGTCCTCCCCCGTGTGCGCGGCAACATTGCCTTCGGACGCGTCCGTGAACGCAATGGCCGCGCCCGCGTGCTGGTCGGTGAACCACACGACCCATCATCTCCTCACCACATGACAACGGGGTGGGTACCGCTTGGCGATACCCACCCCGTGATCCAATCTTTCGGGGGTCAACCCGGCGGGCAGTGCCCGCTCAACTCACTTCAGGAAATCCGGGAAGTCCAGGGAATCCTTGCGTGACGAGCTGGACGAGGAGTTCGAGGACTCGCCCTCGGCGGGCAGGTCAACGTCGAAGCCGGCGTCGTCCGGGATGTCGTCTTCCTGCGACTGGCGTGAGCCGAAGGACTGCGAGTTGTTGTTGCCGTAGGAAGAGCCACCGCGCTGCGGGGAACGACCCACGCCCGAAGGACGGGAGGCGTCACCACCGAATGCGGCACGGGTGTTGGCCGCCTGACGCGCTGCCGGGGAAGAGTTATTGGCGTTGGTTTCCTGCGAGACGGAGTCAAACCCGGCGGCGATCACGGTCACGCGAGCTTGGTCACCCAGGGCGTCATCGATCACGGCGCCAAAGATGATGTTGGCCTCCGGGTGAGCGACTTCCTGCACCAAGCGAGCGGCCTCGTTGATCTCGAACAAACCGAGGTCGGAACCACCCTGGATGGACAGCAGCACGCCGTGGGCACCATCGATGGATGCCTCGAGCAGCGGGGAAGCAATGGCGAGTTCCGCGGCCTTGACGGCGCGATCCTCGCCCTGTGCAGAACCAATGCCCATGAGCGCGGAACCAGCGCCCTGCATCACGGACTTGACGTCCGCGAAGTCCAGGTTGATCAAACCCGGGGTGGTGATCAAGTCGGTGATGCCGGAGACACCGGACAGCAGAACCTGGTCAGCGGACTTGAACGCGTCCAGCATGGACACGTTGCGGTCCGAGATGGAGAGCAAGCGATCGTTGGGGATCACGATGAGCGTGTCGACCTCGTCGCGGAGCGTCTCGATGCCGTTCTCAGCCTGGTTGGAGCGGCGGCGCCCCTCAAAGGTGAACGGACGGGTGACCACGCCGATGGTCAGCGCGCCCAGGGAGCGAGCGATGCGTGCCACGACCGGGGCACCACCGGTACCGGTGCCACCACCTTCACCGGCGGTCACGAAGACCATGTCAGCACCCTTGAGTACTTCCTGGATTTCTTCTTCGTGATCTTCGGCTGCCTGGCGTCCGACATCGGGGTTGGCGCCGGCACCAAGACCACGGGTCAGTTCGCGGCCGACATCAAGCTTGACGTCAGCGTCTGACATCAGCAGTGCTTGAGCATCGGTATTGATGGCGATGAACTCAACGCCGCGCAGACCTTCCTCGATCATGCGGTTGACAGCGTTGACACCGCCGCCGCCGATTCCGACCACCTTGATGACAGCCAAGTAGTTCTGGGGGGTTGAGGAGTCCATATGCACCTAACTCGCGTGGGGCTTACCGACACCCGTTCCGCCAATCCAGTAAGTTCAAGAATTACTTGAGACTTGAGCGATTTATGCGCGAACGGTTATGTCGCGTTTCATGTCGACCTTAGAGTACCAATCACCAGCGGGTTCTCCATATCACGACCGCTTGTGTTTCCTGATGAGTCGCTGTTGCCCCTGATCACAGAGGGGATGACCTACCTTCAACGTGAGCTTGAAGCTAAGATATGGCGTGATTCCAGAGTTATTTGATCGTCGGGTGAAGGGGCGCGGAAACGTCGTATTCGCTACCGCCAGCTGTATCCTCGTCACTCGCGAGAGCGGCCAACACCTGAGCCTTCAATTCACTGTCCGAGGAATCCCCCCAGATCGCTTTGCGCCCGTCCACGAAAGTGAGCTCGACCGATGATTCGGATGGCGCCGAGGCGCTGTCGAGTTGTGTCAGAACACTGGCGGGTAGCGCCGCAAGAACTTCGGAGATGGCTGCGAACTTGTTGGTGCTCAGCACGTCTCTGCCGCCCTCGATCATGGGCACGTCGGGTCGGTCGCCCTCCCCGTAGCTCGCCAGCTGCTGGCCCTGGGAGTCGACGAGGATCATGTCCTGCCCCTCCTGCACCGTGGCAACGCCCACTCGCTCGTGCAGCTGCACGGTGATGGTGTGCGGGGGTTCCAGGACCACGTCCACTGATTTCACCTGCGGCACATCGCCCACCGCGGCGCGGACCTCCTCCTTGGAGATCCGAGTCAGAGGAACGCCCTCGAAGCGTTGCAGAGCTTGCTCCACATTCTGGGGGTCCGTCAGCCGCGCACCCTCCACGTCGATCGATCGAGTGGCGAACAGGGGCGAGAAGAACACGATGCCCACGAACAAGGCCGCAAGGAGCAATGCGGTGAGTAGCGCGAGCAATCGCTTGCGGCGGCGTCGGCGATGGGAACTGCGAGGAAACGCAACCACCGTGTCCGGATCGTCCGGGTCCTGCTCGGTGTCGTTTTCCGAAGATTCAGCCTTGGCGGCTTTGCGACGCTGCCGCCACGAGGAGAACCGCCCGCCCGGAAGCGGAGTTTCTTGCAACTGGCCAGTGTCGACGCGCGAAACCTTGGACTCGTCATTAACACGGACGCGCACCGGGTCGTTGTCACCAGTGTCGTCGAAACCATTGTGGTCGGCGTCGTCGAACGCGCCGTCCTCGTGGGGTTCGTGCCGCTGGGGATCCTCGGAATCAGGGTCCCAGCCCAGGCGCGGTTGATGCGGTGGTGTGGGCCTGACCATCAGTTGAGCGCCAACCCGTCCACAATCTTGGGACCGAGTGCGGTGACGTCACCGGCACCAACGGTCAGGATCAGGTCGCCCTCGGCCGCGGATTGCAGGACTGCTCCGATCGCCTCCTCCGCCTCGGGTGTGGACACCACTCGACCGGACGGTGCCAGATCCGAAATGCTGCGACCCGTGATGCCCGGTAGCGGCTCTTCACGAGCGCCGTAGACGTCCAGGACGTACGCGTGATCCGCCAGCTCGAGCGCGGCGGCGAATTCGGCGGCGAACTCACGGGTCCGCGAGTACAAGTGGGGCTGGAAGATGGCGTGCACCTTGTGCTCGCCCGCGACCTCGCGAGCTGCCTTGAGCGCAGCCTGGACCTCGGTAGGGTGATGCGCGTAATCGTCGAAGACCCGCACCCCACGGGCCGTGCCCTTCAGGTCGAAGCGTCGCGCCGAACCGTGGAACTGACCCAGCCCATCGACCAGGGCTTCGGGCTCCGCACCGGCTGCGAGGCCAGCGGTGAACGCCGCGGCGGCGTCGGCGATGTTGTGCGCACCGGGCACCAACAGGTCCAACTCGAGTGACCGGGGCTCACCGCCTGCCAAGGAGAAGGTCAGGGTGCAGTGCGAACCCACGCCGCGCGCCTCGATGCCCGAGACGACCACGTCCGCCGCAGGGTCCACTCCGTAGGTGAGGACGGCTTCGCCGGTCCCTCGACGCCGCTCGGCCAAGTCGCGCGAGCCTGCGTCGTCCAGGCACGCGACCAGCGTGCCGCCGGGGCGAATGGTCTCCACGAAACGATCGAAGGACGCGAAGAACTCGTCCGGGGATCCGTAGTGATCCAGGTGGTCGGGTTCGACGTTGGTGATCACGGCGATTTCGGGCAGGTAGGCCAGGAAGGAACCGTCGGACTCGTCCGCCTCAGCGACGAACCAGGCGCCGTCGGCGAAGCCCGCGTTGGCTCCCAGGTCCGCCACGAAGGCTCCGATGGCCCACGACGGATCCAGGTCCGCCGTTCGGAAGGCCACGGTGGTCATCGAGCTCGTGGTGGTCTTGCCGTGGGTTCCCGCAACAGCCACCACGCGGCGACCGTGCATGGCGGAGGCCAGAGCCTCTGAACGGTGTACAACGCGCAGGCCGCGCTCCCGTGCGGCGACAAGTTCGGGATTGCTGGGCTTGATCGCCGTGGAGATCACCACTGTCCCGGCACCGTCAACGTGCTGGGCCCGCTGGCCCACGAAAACGGTGGCGCCCAGTTCCTCGAGCTCACGTAGGCCCTTGGAGTCCTTGGCGTCCGACCCGCTCACGTCCACACCGCGTGCCAACAGGAGGCGAGCCACGGCGGA
>JAKDKI010000128.1 GCA_030453435.1 Kocuria sp. | reverse complement strand
GTGGAAAGGGCCGCGTAGACCAGGTAGACGATCATGGCCAGCGTTGCTGCCGAGAAAACTACGCGCGCCGGGGACTGCAGAATGATGCCGTTGCCGACGGCCACGAGGGCCGCGGCAATGACCATGAGCCACAGTGGGATGCTTGCCAGGCTCACCTCGTTGGATACCGGTAGTGGAACGCCCAGGGCATTGAAGAGCGCGGCACCCAGTCGGACCCCTACGACCAGACCGGCGGTGTTGACCAGACCCCCGTAAATTCTGCCCAGGCCGTGCATGTAGTTGCCGGTGATGGTGTCCTGGACGGCCCCCGTTGAGGTCATGCCGGCCATCATGATGATGATGATTGAGATCACCACGGACGTGGGATCGACGTTGGGATCCAGGATGCGCATGGCTGCCGCGGCCGTCGACGCGAGGATTCCCGCAGCGATCTGGATGAAAAAGGAGGGCCACCGCAGCGAGCCCAACTTCTGCATCATGAACACCAGCGTGAGGTAGGCAATGACGCCTGCGATAGAGACGATCCAGTCACCGCCGTACACCAGGAGTGCGGCGGCACCGGCTGCGGCAGTGGCGATGATGGTGGCCTTTTTGGACCATGACTTACCAGTCGTGGCGATGTTGTCCATCTGTTCCCGCGCTGTGGGCAGGTCAATGGTGCTCTGGGTGTAGTCCGCTGCGATATTGGTTGCGCGGGTTAGCACCCCGAAGTCGAACCCGTAGGAGTCCACACGTTCCATGCGCACTCTGGGTTCACCGGCGGGGTCGGTCCAATTGACTGCAACTGCGCCGTAGCTTGCATCCAGGTCGGGGTGGGGGCGTGGGCATGGTGCAATATTTCGCGTCCGCAGCGGGTGGCTTCCGCAACGGTTCCGCCGTTGGCTACCACCGCGGCGGTGATGCGAGCCGCGAGATCCACGGCCATCAGATTCGTCCCGGCATCGTTGTCATGGGGATGCTGGGGTGTGCTCACTGAAACCGTCCTAGGATGTGTCGGATAGATCGCCGCTCTACTAGTCAGCCTAATTTAGTCCGGTGACAGACCTATCGCAGCGGCTGGGCCGCGGGGACCGGTAAGGTCGCCCGTGCAATCTGATGTGAAAACCCCGGAAAGGACACGCTCTGGTGCACATAACCGAATCCTCCGGGCTGGTCTTCACTGACGAGTTTCAGGAAGCCCTACAGCGGCTGCACCACGGCGAAAACGTGTTCCTCACGGGTAAGGCGGGCACCGGTAAGTCCACGCTGATCCGGGAGTTCATGGCCCACACCCGGCGCAATGTTGTGGTCGTGGCACCGACCGGGATCGCCGCGCTCAACGTGCAGGGCTACACGATCCACCGGTTGCTGTCGCTGTATCCGGGCATGACCCCGGAGCAGGTGCGCACCGGAAAGTACTTCCCCGGCAGGTTCGCCCAGACGTTGCGGGAACTGCACACCCTGATCGTGGATGAGGCATCCATGGTCCGGGCCGACCTGTTCGATTGCCTGGTTGCCGCGTTGGAGCGTTTCGGTCCCAAGCCCGGTCGGAAGTACGGCGGGGTACAGCTGGTGCTGGTGGGGGATCTGTATCAACTCCCGCCCGTGGTCACCGACTACGAACGCGAGCACTTCTCCACCCGCTACAAGACTCCGTACTTTTTCTCCGCGGACACCTACCACCCGGATGATTTCGCCACGGTGGAACTGAGCACGGTGTTCCGTCAGATCGGGGACAACCGCCTGGTCGACATCCTCAACGCCGTGCGCGAGGGCAGCCTGCTCGAGGAGGCCCGCCGCGAACTCAACGCCCGCACCGACCCGGAATTCACCCCGCCCATCGACGAGTTCTGGCTGACGCTGACCACCACCAATCGCATGGCCACGTCCCGTAACCGCATGATGCTCGAGCAGCTCGAGGACGAGCCGGTCCATCACGCGGCCATCCTCACCGGTGACCTGGATGGTTTCGAGATTCCCGTGGACAAGGAGCTCGTGTTCAAGCGCGGTGCGCAGGTCATGATGCTCACCAACGATCCCGGTGACCGCTGGGTCAACGGCACGATCGCCAAGGTGGCGGATTACTTCTGGGAGGACGGCGAGCTCATTGCTTTCGTCGAACTTCCCAACGGCGATGTCGTGAAGGTCGAGCCCAACTTGTGGGAGGTGACGCGGCCCGTCGTCGAGCACGGAACGCTCCGCCACGACGTGATCGGTACGTACACCCAGCTGCCGTTCCGCCTCGCGTGGGCCATCACGATCCACAAGAGTCAGGGGCAGACCCTCGACAACGTGGTGGTCGACCTGACCGGCGGCACGTTCGCGGACGGTCAGTTGTACGTTGCGCTGAGCCGCTGCACATCCTTCGAGGGACTCGTGCTGCGCCGCAACGTTTTGCCCCGCGACCTCAAAGTCGATCAGCGCATCCGCCGATTCTTGCGGTCCGATTCACACACGGGGCAGCCGACCAAGGGCAACGTCTACTTGGGCATCTGCAGCGTGGGCGACGAGGGCGATCGCTGGCGTCCCCGCCCCGTGGAAATCGCCCTGGTTACAGACGACGGCCTGGAACTCAGCACGCTCGTCAATCCCACCCGCGACATGGGCGACGCCCGTAACGCGTACGGCATCACCGCAGGCCAAGTACAACTCGCACCCCTCCTCACGGACGCGTGGGCCGCACTCGCCCCGCACCTGGCCGGCCGGGTGCCGGTGGGCATCAACATCGACCGGCAGCTCGGGTACCTCGATTACGAGCTCAAACGCACCGGTTACGTCACGCACATGCCCATGGGGTACGACGTCGCCGCAACGCGACTTTCCGCCCAACAGCGCCGCGCGCTCGAAGCGCCGACGGCGTTGGAGCGAGCGCGTGCCGTGCAAGATCTGGTCGCCGGACAGGATCTGTCGGAGGCCATAGCGGACGCGTTTCCTGAGGCTCAGGATCGTTCCGGGTACCTGATGCCTCGGCCCGCCGAGACAACGGAATTCACCGTGCGGTGCAGTGCGGGTGCCGCGGAGACCCCGGGTGCGGTTTTGGCCGAGAAATTGCGTGAGGCCGGTGAGCGCGGGCGGTTCTCTGCCGAGAGCCTGGCGGTTGTGCGTGCGGTGGAGGAGCAAACCGGGGAGCACATCCTGGACGAGTCAGCTGGCTCAACTCAGGACATCGACTCGGTGCTGGTTGCCGGCGCTCGCATTTGCTTCACCGGCACCGTGATCGGTGCCGATGGGCGAGAGGTCTATCGGGAGGATCTGGAAGATATGGCTGCAGAACGGGGTCTGCAGCCGGTCGTCAACGTGACCAAGACCCGCTGCGATGTCCTGGTCACCGCCGAGGACGGTTCGCAGTCCAATAAGGCCAAGAATGCGGCGAAGTGGGGTAAGCCGGTGTTCACGGCCCGGGAGTTCATGGGGTGGTGGCGGGGTGAATCCGGCAGACAGGATGGCTCGCAAGGTGATGTCGAAAGTGTCACGGTCACCATCACGGAGAGTTCGATTCCCGCCAGCGCTGGTAACTGATCAGAAACACCAGTCAGGAAAAGTCCGCGGCTCGTGCTTCCTCAGTGGGACGATCAGGAAGATCGAATCCACCCGACACGGCGAATGATTCATGGATGCGTGTTCCCAGGCCCTGAGTTGCGCAACCCGGTGATTCAGCCACGGACTCCGACAGGATTGCTCGGATTTCCGCTTCCAAGGATCGGCCGTGAAAAGTTGCGCGGCGTTGGAGCGCAGCAATGACCCGGGCATCAAGGTTTCGGATGATCACGGTAGTCATGTCGCCTCCTCATGCATGCATTGCATGCTCAAGGCTAGTCCGATCAGCCAGTCCGGAGAAGGCGTAATTCCCGGAATTCAGCCCGGGAATCTCCTCCTGTGATGGCTAATCATCAAACATTGACTCGGGTCAGCAAGTGACTCCACACGTACTCCTCGCCCACAACAGGAATTCCGTAATCACGAGCCTTTCGTGCCTTACCTGAGAGGGAGTCCGGATCGGCAGCAACGAGGAGATCCAGCTTCTTGCTCACGCCTGATTTAACGACGAACCCAGCCTCAACAAGCTCTTCGGCTATCTGAGGACGCGGTTTGGACATGTCGCCCGTGAGGCAAATTGATGACCCCGGGCCGAATGAAGGCTTTGATGAGGGTGATGTTTCCTGAACAACAGGTCTGGTGGTGATGCCACTGTCGATTTTCTCTCGGGAGACGGAGAGCAATTGACCGACTGCGCGGAGGTCTTCTTCCTCGCTATCCGTGATCACACCGTCATCCCACGCTGCCGCGAGTAACTGGTCCATGTACGAATCGTGCAAGGTCACAACTCTTGATCGGCCCAACCCCAGTTCATTAGCCAGAGCAACGAGGGCATCTTGTTCATGAAGGGACAAGTGACGATCCAGGAGCGCCCGGTCAAGCAGGCCAAGGTAGTCAATTTCAGCCGCCGTTTCACCCGCTTCGGGAATGTGCTGAACGATGCGTTCAAGGAAGTGAGTTTCTTGAGGTGCGTCGCTCCTACTTCTCAAACGGCAAATGGTTCGAGCTGCTGGCTCGGTAACGGTCCACTGGAGTGACTGACTTGCCTCGAAGATACGAGTCCACTTTTCGGCGTTGGTCTCGGTCCTCATATATGCCGCAAGTAGCTGCGCTGTTGCCTCCGCATCATCTCCGGCGCTGTGCGCGTGGGGAATCGTAATGTCGAAAGCTGCGCAGCAGTCGGCCAAGTTTCTGTTGTTGCCTGGCAAGTACACGGAAGCTTCTTGCATGGTGCACAGGCCGTACTCGAAAAACTCAAGGGGGAACTGTGTTCCGGCGCGATGCCACTCGGCGGTCAGGAAGCCCGCGTCGAAGCGTAAGTTGTGCGCAACCGGAACAGTTCCACTCAGACGCCAGGCAATTTCATCCGCGACATCTTTGAAAGTCGGTGCCGAGAGGACATCGGCCGCGCGAATCCCGTGCAACGATTGTTTTCCCAGATCGCGTTGCGGATTGATCAGGGTTTCCCAACGCTCGATGACCTCCCCCTCGGGGCTCAAGGTCACAATGGCAATCTCGGCAGCTCGATCGTGACCGGTGGACCATAAGCCAGTGGTTTCAGTGTCGATGACTGAGTAGTTCACTTGAGACATGGGGGAGTCCTTAGCAATCGTGGGGGCGATTAATGAGGACTATATAACTCTGCTCTGAAGAAGGTTATGAGGAAGCAGACGAGCTCGGTTCCGTCTTGAAAGGGCTACCGAGCTCGTCTGTAACGACAGCGTTGGTCAGTGCCTACCGCACGGCACCCGCGCTGGAACCGGCACCGGCGGGTTCGGTGGGGAGAGCGGCGTCGTCGGGAAGAACCGTGCGCTGGCGACCCTTGCCCTTGACGAACGTGAAGAACACGCCGGTCATGATGACCAGCCACGCGAGGCCCACGATCAGGGCGATGCGAGTGTCCGGGGTGAAGGCGAGTAGCACGATCACGAACGCCATGAAGGCCAACGCAAGGTACGTGCTCACGCGACCGCCGGGCAACGGGTAGGAGCTACGCGGGGCACCGGCGCGGGCACGTTCGCGGGACATGCCCAGGTGGGAGAGCAGGATCATGATCCAGACCCACACCGTGGCGAACGTGGCCAGGGACGCGATGATCAAGAAGACGTTCTCCGGGATCACGGCGTTGAGGATCACGCCGATCACCAGGACGCCCGCCATCAGTGCAACCGTGAGGGTTGGAACGCCGGTGCGGCCCACGTGGGTGAAGGCGCGGGGTGCGTGACCCTGCTGGGCCAGACCGTAGACCATGCGACCGGAACCGAAGATGTCCGAGTTGATGGCGGAGATCGCCGCCGTGATGATCACCGCATTGAGGATGTGAGCGGCGTAGGAGATACCCAGGGACTCGAAAATCTGCACGAAGGGGCTGACCTCGCCGGTGACCTCGTTCCAGGGGAACAGGCACATCAGCACGAAGAGCGTGAGCACGTAGAAGAGCAGGATGCGCACGGGAACCGTGTTGATCGCGGCGGGGATGGTCTTGGCGGGGATCTTGGCCTCGCCGGCGGTGATGCCGATGGTCTCGATGCCACCGAACGCGAACATCACCACCGAGAACGAGAGCAACAGGCCCGCAAAACCGTTGGGGAACAGGCCGCCGTGGTCGACCAGGTTGTGGAGTCCGGGCGGCGTGCTGGACGGGACGGAGAAACCGAAGATGAGGATCGCAAAACCGCCCACGATCATCAGAATGATGGCGGTGACCTTCACGATGGTCAGCCAGAACTCCAGCTCGCCGAACACCTTGACGTTGAGCAGGTTGAGGCCGGTGATGAGCAGAACGATGGCCAGCACCCAGATCCATTGGGGAGTGTCCGGGAACCAGAACTGCATGTAGATGCCAAAGGCCGTGACGTCCGCGAGGGCCACGATGGCCATCTCGAACACGAACGTCCATCCCGTGATGAAACCGGCGAGCGGGCCCAAGTAACGTCCCGCGTACTGACCGAACGAACCGGTCACAGGGTGCAGCACGGCCATCTCACCCAGGGCGCGCATGACCAGGAACACCACCGCGCCACCGATCATGTATGCGAACAGTACGGCGGGGCCTGCGGCCTGGATTGCGGAGGCGGAACCGTAGAACAGGCCGGTTCCGATAGCCGAACCCAGGGCCATGAAGCGCACGTGGCGCACGGTCAGACCGCGCTTGAGGGCAGCGGGAAATTCGCTCACGGGAGTACCTTCAGTAGGTGATTCTGCTCAGGCTTTGCTCAGAAAA
>JAKDKI010000492.1 GCA_030453435.1 Kocuria sp. | reverse complement strand
TGTCGTGCATGTCCGGGACGTTGTTGCGGAACATCAGGGTCCGCTCGATACCCATACCGAAGGCAAAGCCCGAGTACCGCTCGGGATCGATGCCGGCCGCGCGCAGCACATTGGGGTGCACCATGCCGCAGCCGCCCCACTCGATCCAGCGGGGCCCACCCTTGGCGGTGGGGTGCCACACGTCCAGCTCGGCGGAGGGCTCGGTGAACGGGAAGTAATTGGGGCGCAGTCGGATCTGGGCTTCCTCACCGAACATCACACGGGCAAAGTGCGTGAGCGTGCCCTTGAGGTCGCCCATGGACAAGCCCTCGTCCACGGCTAGGCCCTCCACCTGGTGGAACACCGGGGTGTGGGTCGCGTCCAGTTCGTCCGTGCGGTAGGTCTTACCCGGGCACACCACGTACACGGGAAGCTCTCGCTCCAGCAGCGATCGCATCTGCACGGGCGAAGTGTGGGTACGCATGACCAGGTGCGAGGACGGCGGGTCCACGAAGAACGTGTCTTGCAGCTGGCGTGCGGGATGATCCGGCTTGAAGTTCAGGGAGTCGAAATTGAACCATTCGTGTTCGAGCTCGGGCCCGTCCGCGATCTCCCAACCCATGCCCACGAACACGTCGCCGATGCGGTCCATCAAGTTGGTGAGCGGGTGGCGCCCGCCCAGCCGCGTGCGACGCGTGGCCGCTGTGACGTCCACGGCCTCGTCCACGAGGATACGGGCGTCGCGCTCCTCTTCGAGCACCGCGGTGCGCGCGGCCACAGCCTTGTTCACGCGGCCGCGGGCCTGGCCGACGAGCTTGCCCGCCACGGCCTTCTGGGCCTTGTCCAGGCCACCGATCTTGCGGTTGGCCAACGCCAGCGGCGACTTCTCACCGGTGTGGGCCAGTCGCACGACCTTCAGTTCGTCGAGGTCTGCAGCTCCCTCGATCTCGTTGAGTGCGCGTTCTACGGCAGAGGTGACCCCGGCTTCGTCAGTGGGGTCCACCTCGATGGACGGTGTGGGTTCGGACATGGTTTCTCGCGTTCCTGCTCGCGGACGGGTTCAGCGGAAGACCTGGCGTCAGCGACGGCGCCGCGGTCCCCGTGTAAATGCCCGCAACGATCACGGTGCGGGCAGGTTCAGTCTAGTGGATCGGCTATGGGCTCTTCGTCTGCTGCTCTCCCCACCAGCGCGGCGGGGTGAAGAATGCCGCGGCAATCGCGCCCAGCAACAGCACCGCGGCCGGGAGCAGCAGGGTCTGGGTCACGGCTGCGGCGAATCCTGCCTGAAGCGCCTCGGGGAGACCACCCGCGCTCGACGACGCCGCGAGCGACGTCGTTCCCGCGCCCTCCGGGAGATTCGCGGCCAGTCTCGCCTGCAGCAGCACGGCGACCATGGCGGCACCGAGCACGGCGGCGACCTGGCGCGTGGTGTTGAAGACGCCGGAGCCGGCGCCCACGCGATCCGGGCGGAGATTGGAGGTCGCGGCGATCGAGACCGGGGACCAGACCATGGCGCTACCCAGTCCGATACCCAGCGTCATGACGGCCAACAACCACACCGGGGTGTCCACGCGCAGGGCAAAGGCATAGGCGGCCAGCGAGAGGGACATGATGATGAGTCCCGGGAGCGCGAGGGAACGCGGGGTGCGCTTGGCGAGCGACCGTCCCACGAGTGGCGCCAGTATCGCGGACAGCAACGACATGGGGGCGTAGCTCAAGGCAGCGAGCGTGGGATCGAGATCCCGGACGAGCTGAAGGTAAAGCATCGCGGGAATGATCATGGAGTTCACGGTGAAGCTGACCGCGCCGATCGCCA
>JAKDKI010000491.1 GCA_030453435.1 Kocuria sp. | reverse complement strand
GCGGAGGCCTTCCTTACCGGGTGTCCCTTGCAGGATGGTCAACATGGTGGCCACGCCCGCGAAGGACACACCCTGAACCAGTGGCAACTGCGCACCCAGGAAGGGAACACCAATGCTCTGCAGGATGGTGGCCAGGCCACCGATGAACAGTGCTGCGGCCACCAGGATGCCGGTCTCGGTCGCGTCCAGACCGGCGGCGGTTCCGATGATGAGTGGCACCGCGATCACGCCGCCGTACATGGTCAGGACGTGTTGTAGGCCGTAGGCCAGGGACCGTCCGATGCCCAAATACTCGTCCTCGGGGCGCTGTGGGGTGGTGGCGGCTGATGCAAGTCGCTTTTTCACGATGCTCTCCGGATCACGGGGTTCGGCTTGTCGGTGCTGAGGTAGCCCGCAAAGCGCACGAGACCCGGAATACACGGGTCCATGTACTCGCCTTGCGGCTCGCGGTGTACTGGATTCGTGCCCGGTAGATAGTCCTGAGAGGACCCGCCGTGGCGGTTGTGCTGTTCAGCGTAACCTTGTAACACTGTGACGTACAACACTTTTTGTTTCCGGATTATTAATTATCGTTTCCGGGATATGAAAAAGCATTGGGTCGGTGGCGTTCCGAACGCTGGCCGGGGCGGTGCTGTTCTCCGTGACTCTCCGCGGCACCTGGATCGGCAGACAGGAACACTGAGCCGGCTCGGTGGCATGCCGAGCTCAGCGCGGGTGACGGTGGTTGCCCGGGAAGGTGCGCCATGACGATCGAACGCCCCACGCAGGACGCGATGACGCAGCCCAATGGCAGTCTGCTCTGGATCAAGGACCCGGCCGGGATCCACACGTCCTCCGACGAGCATGCGGACGCCAGCCGAGGTCTGGTGGTTGATACCCGTACCGGGGCCATCACGGAGATCGTGGGCGCGGGGGCGGAACCGGCGCGGTACGACAGGGTTTTCGACGCCGCCGCCCACGTGGTGCTGCCCGGCCTGATCAACACGCATCACCACTTCTACCAAACGCTCACGCGTGCCTGGGGACCCGTGGCGGATGCCGAACTTTTCCCCTGGCTGCAGGGCCTGTATCCGGTGTGGGCCCGGCTCACCCCGGAGGCCTTGGAGTCCGCAGTGACCGTGGCCGTTGCTGAACTGCTGCTGTCCGGCTGCACCACGGCGGCCGACCACCACTACGTGTTCCCCGCGGGCATGGAGGAGTCGGTGGACATTGAGGTTGACGTGGTGCAACGCCTGGGCGCCCGCGCCATGCTCACTCGCGGATCCATGTCACTGGGGCAGGACGACGGCGGCTTGCCGCCCCAGTCCACGGTGCAGGATCACGACACCATCTTGGCCGATTCCCAACGCGTGGTGGAGAAATATCACCAGCGCGGGGAGGACGCCAGAATCCGGGTCGCCTTGGCGCCGTGCTCCCCGTTCTCCGTCACCCGCGAACTCATGCGGGACACCGCAGCACTGGCCGCTGACCTCGACGTTCGGCTGCACACGCACCTGGCGGAAACCATTGACGAAGAAGACTTCTGCCGCGAACGCTTCGGCCTGCGCACGGTGGACTATCTGGAGTCGGTGGGCTGGCTCAGCTCACGCACGTGGCTCGGGCACGCGATCCACCTGGACGACTCCGAAATTGCACGCTTGGGTACAGCGGGAGTGGGCGTGGCCCACTGCGCGACGTCGAACATGCGGTTGGGATCGGGGACGTGCCGAGCGCTGGAACTCGAGGAAGCGGGCTCGCCCGTGGGGTTGGGCGTGGACGGATCCGCGTCCAATGACGGGTCCAACATGATCGAGGAAGTCCG
>JAKDKI010000490.1 GCA_030453435.1 Kocuria sp. | reverse complement strand
CTGCCGCCGTGGATCATCACCACCACGGGAACCTTCTCGCGGGCCGGCTCACCGTTGTCCTCAACCGGGACCGCAAGCATCCCGTACTGAGTACTCTCATCCGAACCGTAGGCAATGCGTTGCAGTTCGGATACCCCGTACGGGCCGGTGGTCTTGAATTCGGTGGTCACGCCGAGCTTTTCCGCAGCCCCGCAGCCTGCCAACACCGCGCCCGCGCCCAGAACGGTCATACCCAGGGCACCACGAAACAAGGAACGCCTGTCGATGCCGGTGCGGTTGTCGGTCACATCATCCCCCGAATCTCATTGACCTCACTCCACGGTACAGATCCCCGGCCGCGGCGTCCGTACGCGGTTATGGGGTGGGTGCGTACGTTGCGTGTTCGGTGCTCGAGTGCGGTGCGTCCAGGTCGTCACCGATCTCGATACGACGCCGCGCCAAGCCTTTCTGCCGCTTGGCCCCGTAAAGCGCAAGCAGACCACCCACGATCACCAGGGCGCAGGCCACGAGTGCCGGCGAGCGGTAACCGAAGCCCGCGGAAATCACCGCGCCGCCCAGCACGGCACCAATCGAGTTGGCCACGTTGAAGGCCGAGTGGTTCAACGAGGCACCCAACAAACGCGCGTCCCCGGCGGCATCAATGAGCCAGCTCTGGATGGACGGCATGACGAACGAGTTGGCCAGACCCATGGCCAGCCCGGCCACAAAGATCCCCACGGGGTTACCGACGAGAGCCCACACGGCCAGCATGACGAGTGCGAGCACCGGGAAACCGACCATCATGGATTGCTTGGGGTAGCGGTCCGCGCTGATGCCACCGGCAATGTTGCCCACCGTCATACCGATGCCCACGGTTGCCAGCAACCACGGAACGGCACCACCGGGCAGGTGCGCGAGTTCGCGGCTCATCTGGGTGAGGTAGCTGAAGATCGCGAAGAAGCCGCCGAAGCCAATGGCGGCAACACCCATGACGATCCACACCTGCCCGTAGCGCAGCGCAGCCATTTCCCCCCTGCGGCTGGAACCAACAATGGGGCGCTGAGAGGGAACCGTGAACCACAGGGCCGCCAAAGTCACCAGGAACACCACGGCCACGGCAACGTATGCCGCACGCCAGCCGAAGGCCTGACCCAGCGCCGTCATGGTGGGAACACCCACCACGTTGGCCACGGTCAATCCGGACAACGCCAAGGCAACTCCCTTGGCCTGATTACCCGGGCCCATCACGTCCGCGGCGACCAGCGACGCCAGACCGAAGTACGCACCGTGCGGCAGGCCCGCCAGGAATCGCATGACCATCAGCGTTTCGAATTCGGGAGCCACTGCGGAGGCCACGTTACCCACCAGCAGCGCGACCGCCATGACCAGAAGCATGGTGGTCCGAGACGCGCGAGCCACCAGGACGGAAATCAGAGGTGCGCCCACCACGACACCCAGCGCGTAGGCGCTGATCAACCAGCCAGCCTGAGCAATGCCCTGCTCGGGAGAGGCCGTGTACGTCTCTCCCAGCATGTCCTGTGCGATCTGCGGCAGCAGCCCCATGGAGACGAACTCCGTGCACCCGATGCCGAATCCACCCAGGGCAAGTGCGAACAGGGCGAACCTGCGGCGGGCGGGAGTCATTTGGGGCATGCGGGAAGAACCTTTCGAGGGCCGGATTTTGCGCGCGGAGTAGTGCGGCGCGTCTACCAGGGTGCCGGTTTTTATTCGCCCCGTGAACTACTTGTGGCGAGATTCACCAGAACTTGTCATTCTCCCCAGCCCGTGTACGAAAGTTATCCACAGGTGTGGAGAACATTGTGCAT
>JAKDKI010000127.1 GCA_030453435.1 Kocuria sp. | reverse complement strand
TGGGCGGCCAGAGCGGCGTCGTTGTAGACGATGTCGTAGGCGTCCACCCACTCGTACTCGACCGAGGCGCCGTACGAGGCGCAAATCCCATTGGTGAGTTCTTCGATGCGACGGAAGGCGAGGTCGGTGTCTTCGGCGGTGCGGGTGCGGACCGAGACGCCGATCGTCGCGTTATCCGGGATCACGTTGGGCGCCTGGCCCGCGTGGATCATTCCCGGGTTGATGACCATGAAGTGCGAGGGATCCACACTGCGGGACACGATCGTGTTGAGCCCCACAACCACCTGGGATGCCACCAGAACCGGGTCGATGCCGTCCTGCGGCATAGAACCGTGCGAGCCCTGGCCCTTGATCTTGATCCAGCCGCCGCCGGCCAGCGACGTCGCGGGGCCGGGGCGCACCTGCACGGTTCCCACGGGCGCGTTCATCACGTGCAGAGCAAAGATCCCGTCCAGGCCTTCCATGGCGCCGGCCTTGACCATTTCCTGCGCGCCACCGGGATTGAGTTCCTCCGCGTGCTGGAACACGAAGGTCACGGTGCCGCCGAAGAAGTCCGTGTTCTCGGACAGCACCTTGGCCGCACCCAGCTGCATGGCGGTGTGGGTGTCGTGACCACACGCGTGCATCACGCCGTCCACAGTGGATGAGAATTCCTCCCCAGTTTCCTCCTGGACCGGCAGCGCATCCATGTCCGCGCGCAAACCGATGTTCTTCGCCGGGCCCTGACCCGTGCCTTTGAGGACACCCAGCACCGAGGTGGGCGTGGGGCGAGAGGTTTCGATACCCATGCCTTTGAGCAGGTCCTCGACCCACTGGGAAGTGTTCACTTCTTTGAAGGACAGCTCCGGGTTGGCGTGCATGTGCCGCCGCCACTCAATGATCTGGTCATTGGGAACCGAGAATGACAATTGGTCGTTGGGTTGTACAGCCATGATGAACCTCCTGGGCGCCCCATCGCGCCGCGTTGCCATCAGCTTTCTCTGAATCTACTCAATCACCCTGGCGGCAGCTTTCAAGTGAACCTAGGCTCGGCAGTGCACGGGCGCACCAAGTGCCCCACGTGAAAGAAGTACCGTCATGAGCACTCAACCCACTGGATCACCCACGTGGATCGACCTGGGAACACACGACATCGACGGCGCCGCAGCGTTCTACGGCGAACTGTTCGGCTGGGATTTCACGGACCAGGGCGAAGACTTCGGCCACTACAACATGATCACCACCAATGGCGCGCCGGTGGGCGGCGCCATGAGCAGCTTGATGGGTCCGGAGGGTCCCACCGAGGAACCCCAGAACCCCACGGCGTGGAACGTGTACCTGGGCACCGACGACATCGAGGCAACGCTGAGCAAGGTCACCGAACAGGGCGGCAAGATCTACTACCCCGCCATGCCCGTGGGCGAGCTGGGCTCCATGGCCATCGCGGAGGATCCCGCAGGAGCGGCCTTCGGTCTGTGGCAGGCCAATCAGTTCGCCGGTTTCGAGTTCACGGGCAAGCATGGCTCACCCGTCTGGTTCGAGGCCATGGTCAGCGATTTCGACGCCGCTCTGCCCTTCTACCGCGACGCCCTCGGGTGGGACACGCACTCCATGGGCGGGGAGGACAACGAGGAGTTCCGCTACGTCACCAACGGCAAGGACGACGCCGCCACCGCCGGCTTGTGCGACACGTCCGCGTGGGGTGACATGCCGCCCTACTGGCGTCTGTACATCGGCGTGGACAACACTGACGAGTCCCTGGAGAAGGTCAAGGCACTCCGTGGCACGGTGCTGGATGGCCCCGAGGACTCACCTTTCGGGCGCCTGGCAACTGTCCAGGACCCCCAGGGAGCGGCCTTCCAAATCATCCAAATACAGGAGTAGTGTGCGGGGCGGCGGCGCCAGTACACACTGAGCCGTCAACACCCTGCTAGTTGGGGAGCAGGGCCCGTCATCCGATGGTCGGTCGGACGACGGGCCCTTGTTTAATGCCCCTGCCTGGAGATCACGCGGGTCTCTGAACGGGTGTCAGTCCACCCGCGCCATACCCTCCACCGGGGTGACCCGAGTGGCTCGTCGGACTGGTGCCGCCGAGGCCAGTACCGCTACCACCACGGCGGCCAAGATGATCGCCAGGTAACCGGGCCAGGGAACCGTGGGTTCCACCGTCATCCCCTCGGTCACCAGGGACATCACGCTCAGAGTTCCGAAGACCCAACCAACCACCAGGCCCACGATCGTGGCCACCAGTGAGATCACCAGTGCCTCACGGCGAATCATGGCTCCGAGCTGTCGACGGGTCAGGCCCAGCGCTCGCAACAGGGAGTTCTCACGAACTCGTTCGAGCACCGATAGGGACATGGTCGAGGCGATACCGAGCACGGACACCACCACCGCCGCTGCCAATAGCCCCAGCGTGACCGTGAGCATGATTTCCAGGATGGACACGTAGCTGGCCTTCTCCATGAGGGCGCCCTGCAGCTCACCGGGTGCAAGGTTCACAATCCCGGCGACCTTTTCCTGCAGCTCGCTCGCAGCGGAATTGTTGAGGGACTGGACGGCGTCGATCTGGGCGATCGCGCCTTCAGCCTTGGCCGGATCGGTGGTCTCCACACTCAGCACCCCGTTGAGGTCCGAGAGCTCCTGGACCTGATCGGCAGAGATCTGACCCGCATCGGCCGGGACGGAGATGTCCACGGGACGTTGCTGATCCAGTTCGTTGAGCAGATTGACCCTGGCCACGTGCTGACCAGTGAGCACCGTGGCCACCAACAGCACACCGATCAACAGTGCGGTGGCAGTCGTAGCCGTGCGCGCCGGGTAGCGAGCAGCGTTGACCGCCGCCAAACGGGAGGGCTGGCCACCGGGAAGGATGCGCCCCAGTCCCTGAACGAGCGGAGGCAGATACAGCCGCGAGGTCATGACCACGCCCAAGAAGCTCGCCAGACCACCGGCGATTCCGAGAAGCGGGTTGCGTTCCATCGCACCGAACACCAGGGCTCCCGCACCTGCCAGGAGGATCAAGGCGCCCAGGACAATGCGAACGCGGGGAACGCCGTCGGCGGCGCGCGAACCCCGCAGGCCATCCAGGGGCGAGGCCCCGTGAGCGCGACGCGCCGGGCCGAGGGAGGCGATCATCGTCAGCACGATCCCCGTGAAGAACCCCACCAGTAGATCGCGCGGGGCCACCGTCACGGTCACCGCACCAATGATTCCGGAGGCCTGGAGCACCACGGCAAGGCCCCACACCACGGCCACACCGATGAGAGCACCCACTGTGCCCAGGACCAGCCCCTCGGTCAGCACCGAACGGCGCACCTGCTTGCTCGTAGCACCCACGCAGCGCAACAGCGCGAGTTCACGAGCGCGCTGGGCAGTCAGCACGGACAACGTATTGGTCACCACCAGAAGCGCCACCAAGATGGACAACCCCGCAAAAGCGAGCAGGAACATGGTCAGGATGTTTGAACCGGCGGCCAGGCCATCGAGTATTTCCTCGGTCAACTGTTCGGGGGTGACCGCGCGCAGCTCGGGCTGTTGCCCCTGACCACTGGCCAAGATCTTGCCCGCGGTGGTCGTCAGTTCTTGGAGCCGGGCATCAGTGACCGGACCATCCAGTGTGAGCTGAATGGCCTCTAGCGGGCGGTCGCCGGACATCTGCCCGGGTGAGAAACTCGTCAAGCCCTCACCGGTGAGCCACACGCTCGCGAGCGCGCCGGTCGCCGTGGTTTCGGTCAGCCCGGACACAGTGAATTCCTTGGCCGCCGACGGCGCCTGCGCACCCTGCCCGGGCCCCTCACCTTCGCCGCCTTCACCGGCGGGCGCACCACCCATTTCTTGGAGGGAGAGAGTGTCCCCCACGCCCACCTTGTACTTGTCGGCGATCGACTCGGTCACCAGCGCCTGGTCGTCACCGCTCGGGAAGTTTCCCTCGGTGATTTCCGCGGGGAGCATTGCCGGATCCTCGGGCAGATTGGAAGTGGTCGCGGGAGTGCCGTCCGAGGACACGTCCTTCGAGCTGGGGACCCCCACGGTCGTGTACTGGGCCCACGCCGAGTCGACTCCGTCCACGCGAGAGAGTTCATCAACCTGCTGCGGGGTGCTGCTGAAACTGGCCATCGCGTCAGCCTTGGTGGTGATCACGGCGTCCGAGTTCTTGTACTGGGCAGCCAGGTCATTGGTCATGCTCGCGGTGAGTGTGCTCGACAGGCCGAGGGCTGCGGTCATGAACCCGGAGGACACCGCGACCACGGCGAGCACCATGAGATAGCGGGTCCATTGGAGTCGAAGTCTGGACAGGACAACGGTGCGCATTACCGATCACCATTCGCGGCGCCGTCGGACTGGATGCGGCCGTCCATGACCCGAACCACGCGATCGGCGGCCTGAGCCACCTCGGGATCGTGCGTCACGATGACCACGGTCTGGTTGAACTCGTCCACGCTGCGCCGCAGCATGCCGAGGACCTCGTGGGAGGTGGTGCTGTCGAGGGCGCCGGTGGGCTCATCGGCGATGATCACCGACGGCCCGGGGAGCAGAGCGCGGGCGATGGCCACGCGCTGCTGCTGACCTCCGGACATCTCATCCGGGCGGTGATCCAAGCGGGAACGAATGCCCAAGGTGTCCGCGAGCGCCTCGAGACGCTGGGAATCGACTTTCTTGCCGGCCAGCGAGAGGGGAAGTTCGATGTTTTGGCGCGCGGTGAGAGTGGGCACCAAGTTGAACGCCTGGAACACGAACCCCACGTGGTCGCGGCGGAAGCGAGTGAGTTGATCGTCGGAAAGGCCGGTGATGTCCTGGCCGCCCACCACGACGCGGGTGTTGGGATCCTTGTCCGGAACATCCAAGCCGGCGAGGCAGTGCACCAGCGTGGATTTACCGGAACCGGACGGACCCATCACAGCAATCAGAGTGCCCTCGGGGATCTCGAGGCTTACTCGGTCGAGCGCCTTGACCGAGGTCTCGCCGGTTCCGTAGGTGCGGGAGACGTTCGAGGCGATCACAGCCAGCGAGCGCGCCCGCCCGGGCTGAGTGTTCCGCGGCGAGTTCTGATCCGGCTGCGCGGGCGAGTTCTGGTCACTGCGCTGCTGGGCCTGCTGCCCCCACGGCAGACCCTGCGATTTCTGGGTTTCGGTGCGAGTCGAGTTCATGCTTCAACTCTGTCCGAGACGGGACACGCGCACATCGGGCGGGGGTACCAATCCCGCAGGTCAGGGAATCATCCCGGGGTCTGAGACGGGTACATCGAGCCATCCTGAGGAATGAACCCCACCCCCCGGCTGAAGTTGTTTGAATGACCGCGCTGACAGCGTTCGCCGTGGCGTCTGCCATAGCTAAAAGTGCGAAACGCGCCGGGGAACTCTCATCCACGGGGCGTTTCGCATGAGGTTGTCAGGCGGTTACCACTCCGGTTTCGTAGGCGATCACCACGGCCTGCACTCGGTCCCGGGCACCGAGCTTGGCCAGGATGTGGGACACGTGAGTCTTCACGGTAGGTTCGGACAGGAACAGCTCGGACATGATCTCCGCGTTCGACAATCCCCTCCCCACCAGCTCGAAGACCTCACGTTCGCGGGCCGTCAGCACGGAAAGTCGCGGGTTCTCCCACGGGTTCGACGCCGCCGCGGGCGCCTGTCCGGGGCCCGTTGCATTCCCAGCCACCCGGGCGGGTGACGCCTGGCTGGCCGAGGTGGGAGCGTCGTCGTCGGGGTTATCGGCGATCAAGTGGTCAAGTAACCGGCGCGTGGTGGAGGGCGCGATCACGGCATCGCCGCGGGCGACCGTACGGATGGCTTCCAGGAGTTCCTCGGGGCGGGCGTCTTTGAGCAGGAATCCGCTGGCACCGGCGCGTATCCCGTCCAGGGCATATTCGTCCAGGTCGAACGTCGTGAGCACGATGACCTTGGTCTGCGGGTGTGCCGCCAGGATGGCTTGGGTCGCCTCGATGCCGTTGAGCCTGGGCATTCGTATATCCATGAGCACCACGTCCGGCACGCGCTCCGTACCCAGCGCCTCCGAGACGAAGTCCACGGCCTCCTGGCCGTCACCGGCCTCGCCGATCACCGTGAGATCCGGCTGGAAATCGACGAGCATGCGAAAGCCACCGCGCACGAGCGGTTGGTCGTCAACAATGAGTACTCGCGATGCGTTGGCGGACTCTGGGGGAATGGAACTCACGCGTCCTCCGTGGGGATGTCCGAGGGGATAGTGGCCTGAACGACGAAAACGTCCGAGCGTGTGGCATGGGGGCCCGCCGTCATGTCCCCACCGTACAGAGCTACGCGCTCGCGCAGCCCCTGCAACCCGTGACCTCCGCCGGGAGCCCGCGGGGAATCGTCCTCGCCGGCGCCGTCGTTGACCATCTCGACCCACGAGAAATCCGGCCGGTGCTCGATGGTCACGCGCACCGAACTCGCCTGCCACGCGTGCTTCAACACGTTGGTCAGGCCTTCCTGCACCACGCGGTAGAGACTCAACTGCGCGCCGGTGCTCAAGGTCGGCGTGCCCGTCTCACTGAATTGGACGGGCAGCCCAGCGGACTTCACGGAGTTCACGAGCTCGGGGATGTCGCCCAGCTGGGGCACGGGCTTGGTCTCGGTCTCGTCATCGGTGCGCAGCACCCCCAAGAGCTTGCGCATCTCGGTCAGGGAACCGCGCGCCGTTTCCGCGATGGTCTCCAGGGTCTGCGCAGCCACGTCAGGGTTCGACGCCGCCGCGTACCGGGCGCCGTCTGCCTGCGCGATCACCACGGACAGCGAGTGCGCGACCACATCGTGCATTTCCCGGGCGATGCGCG
>JAKDKI010000489.1 GCA_030453435.1 Kocuria sp. | reverse complement strand
AAACTGGACGAGATGGACATGCTCAACACGTGGACGGTTCCCATCGGTTCGGCGGTGTTTGCGATTCCGCCCGGGTGCGAGGAAGGTGGATTCGTGGGAGACGGGCTCTTCTGAACGGATGAACGTCAACGACACAGGGTCTGCGGGTAACAACACGGGAATGGCCGCCGTACGCGGGGCCGGAGGAGCACACGAATGAGCACTGCCACTGGGGCGAAAACCCCGGGACGCGCCAAGCCCCAGCGGTCCGAGATCGCGGGGGTTGGTCTCAACCCCTGGATCATTGCGGTGGTGATCGTGGCCGCCATGATCGGCATGACAGCGGCACTGCTGTACGGGGGCGCATCGGACCCGCGGCAGGTCGCGGACCCGGGTGCCCTGGTCCGGTGGGGGCTGCCGGTGCTGGAGACCGTGCACAACATTGCCATGGCCGTGGTCATGGGAGCCCTGCTGCTGGCGATCGGCGTGGTCCCGCGGTTCGCGGATCTCACGCGCAAACGACCGCCGCGCAACAGCCGCGAGCAGTCGGTCGAACCGGATCACCCGCTGTATTCCTCGGTACTCCGGTTGGCCCAGGCCGCAGCGGTCGTGTGGACGGTTTCCGCGATTGCGGTGTTGATCTTCACGTACTCGGACGTCTCGGGGACGGGATTGGGCGCGGGGGAGAACTACACCCAGCAGCTGACCCACTACATCACCGAAATCGCCACGGGCCAGGCGCAGGCAACTGTGGTGATCGTGGCCGCGGTGGTCACCACCCTGATCTTCGGTGTGCGCGCGTTGCTCGGACTCTTCTGCACCCTGGCGCTGAGCATGATTGCGCTGGTTGCCCTCGCCCTGAACGGTCACTCCTCGGGCGGTGCCGACCACATGGGCGCCGTGAACTCGCTGGGCCTGCACCTCATGGGTGTGTGCTTGTGGGTGGGCGGTCTGGTCGTGCTGGCGTGGGCCAGTCCGCTGCTCTCCAAAGAATCCACGATGATCGCTCACCGCGGTGAGGCGAAGCACCGCGTACCGCTGTTGGCGGTGGTGCTGCGGCGTTACTCCCTGGTGGCTCTGGGGTGCTATGTCCTGGTGCTGCTGTCCGGCATCATCAACGCCCAGGTGCGCATCGGCACGTGGGAACAGTTGAACTCCGGATACGGCCACATTGTGCTGGCCAAGCTCGTGCTCACCCTGTTGCTCGCGCTGGCCGGTTTCGCCCACCGCCAGTGGCTGATTCCGGGTGTTGAGGACGGCTCCCGCTCCCGTGCGGCCACCCTGTGGCGCGTGATCGTGGTGGAGCTCGTGCTCATGGGATTGCTCATGGGTATTGCCTCGGCCCTGAGCCGAACAGCCCCGCCCGTGCCCGAGGAGATGCCCACGGACGCTTCTCCCGCGCGATTGCTCACCTGGTACGAGCTGCCGCCCGAACCGACTTTCAGCTCTTGGTTCGCCACGTGGCGCATCGACTGGTTCTGGGCCGCGGTGGTCGCCTTCTTCGCCATTGTCTACCTCTGGGCCGCAATCAAGGTGTGGCGCCGCGGGGATCAGTGGTCGGTGCTGCGGACCGCATCCTGGCTCATCGGTCTGGTGCTGCTCATGTACGCAACCTCCGGTGGCGTGGCGGTGTACGCCCGCGTGTTGTTCTCCGCGCACATGGTCGAACACATGAGCCTGACCATGATCGTGCCGTTGTTCCTGGTCTCCGGCGCCCCCGTCACCCTTGTCCTCAAGGCGTTGGAGCCCCGCCGGGACGGCACCCGTGGGCCCCGTGAATGGATCCTGCGCCTGGTGCACTCCACGTGGGGCAAGATCGTGACCCACCCGA
>JAKDKI010000488.1 GCA_030453435.1 Kocuria sp. | reverse complement strand
GGGCGGGTCTCCACGTTGTTGAACCACACGTACTCGGTACCGGCACGGTTGGTCCATGCTTGTTTACACGTCACCGAACAGGTGTGACACCCGATGCACTTATCGAGAGTCATCACCATGGCGACTTGAGCCATGACACGCATCAGTACTGAACCTCCTGCGAGCGCTTGCGGACAACGGAGACGATGTCTCGCTGGTTTCCGGTGGGGCCCATGTAGTTGAAGGCCCAGGACAGATGGGCGTAGCCGCCGATCATGTGGGTGGGTTTGACCAGGATTCGCGTGACGGAGTTGTGAATGCCGCCGCGTTTACCCGTGGCCTCGGACTTGGGAACGTCAATGGTGCGTTCCTGTGCGTGGTGCACGTACACCACCCCTTCGGGCATGCGGTGGGAGACCACTGCGCGTCCGACGAACACGCCGTTGGTGTTCACGCACTCGACCCAGTCGTTGTCGGAGACCTCGATGGCCGTGGCGTCCTGCGGGGACATCCACACCGAGGTGCCACCGCGGGACAGCGACAACATGAACAGGTTGTCCTGGTACTCCGAGTGGATCGACCACTTGTTGTGCGGGGTCAGGTAGCGGACCGCGATGGACAGCTCACCCTTCTCACCGAGCTTGGGCTCCCCGAACAGCCGGTGCATGTCCAGCGGTGGCCGGTAGGTGGGCAACATCTCGCCCATGTCCTTGAGCCAGTCGTGATCCAGGAAGAAGTGCATGCGGCCACTCAGGGTGTGGAACGGCTTGAGCCGCTCGATGTTCACCGTGAACGGTGCGTACCGGCGGCCTCCGGTTTCCGAACCGGACCACTCCGGTGAGGTGATCACCGGGACGGGTGCCTGCTGGGTGTCCTTGAACGTGATGCGCTTTTCTTCCGAGCCGCGCGCCAAATCGGAGAGTTCCTTACCCACGCGCTTCTCGAGCGTTTCGAAGCCCTGCGTGGCCAGCTCGCCGTTGGTGGTGCCGGACAGCATCAGGATGGCCTCGGCCATGCGCTGATCGGTATCCAGCGCGGGACGTCCCTCCGCGGCGCCCGAATCGAACACACCGTGCAGGCGACCCAGCTGGTCCACCTGGTGCTTGACATCGAAAGTGACGTTCTTGGTGGTCAGCCCCAGCTTGTCGGCCAACGGGCCGAGTGCCACGAACTTGTCACCGATGGCGGTGTAGTCGCGTTCCACGATCTTCAGGTTGGGCATGTTCTTTCCCGGAATAGCGGGAAGGTCCGTGCCCTTCCATTCCGGTGCGTGACCGCCCGGTTGGGCGATCTCCCCCGGGGTGTCGTGGGTGAGCGCGGTGGCCACAACGTCCTTGCGCACGCCCAGGTGGTCACGGGACTGCCGTGCGACCTCGTCGGCCAGCAGCTGGAACAGCTTCCAGTCCGTCTTGGCTTCCCAGGGCGGGGAGATCGCCGGGGTGAACGCGTGCACGAACGGGTGCATATCGGTGGAGGAGAGGTCGTACTTCTCGTACCAGGTGGCCGCCGGGAACACGATGTCCGACAGCAGCGTGGATGAGGTCATACGGAAGTCCGCCGAGACCAGCAGGTCCAACTTTCCTTCCGGAGCGTCCTCGTGCCAGCGCACGTCGCGCGGTTTGGCGGCCTCGTGGTCCTCGCCCATCACGCTGTTGTGGGTTCCCAGCAGGTGCTTGAGGAAGTACTCCTCACCCTTGGCCGACGACCCGAACAGGTTGGAGCGCCACAGCACCAGCGTGCGCGGCCAGTTCTCCGGGGCGTCCGGGTCCTCCACGGCAAAGTTCAGTTCGCCGTTCTTGAGCTTGCTCGCGATCCACTCGGGTTCGCTGCC
>JAKDKI010000487.1 GCA_030453435.1 Kocuria sp. | reverse complement strand
TACACCGCGTACCCGCCGGCCACGGCCACAGTGGGCCAGGACATGCCGCCCGCGCGCCAGACCTCGTGGATCACGCCGATCGTGGCCAAGGCGGCACCCACGATCTTCCACCAGGACATCGGCTCCTTGTAGAGCACTCGACCGATCACAACCATGACCAGCGGCAACAGGAAGTAGCCGAGGGACGTATCCAAGGCGTCGCCGTTCAAGGGCGCCCACGCGAACAGCCACATCTGCATGGCCAGAATCCCGGCGGTGACCAGCAGGGACAGGGCCACAAGGGGCTTCTCACCGGCCAGCACCAGCACTCGTTGAATGGCCCAGCGCCTGCCGGTCATCAACAGGATCAATGTGACCGCAGGAAAAGTGAGGAGCATGCGGAACGCCAGGATTTGATTGGCGTTCATCGGTTGCAACAGCACCGGATAGAGATACAGAACCCCGAAGAAAACGGAGGCCAATACGGAGGCCAGGACACCTCTCAGCATGAGAATGCTCCTTCCGGTCAGTGCAGCGGTATATCGCCCCTTGAGTGTGTGGAGTGAGTGGTTGAGGAACCTCTTCTCAAGGTAGGGGGTGGGAGCGGGAAAGGCCACCTGTGACCGGGGCGCTACCCTATGGAGGTTGCCCGGCTCAGGTTCTGCCTCGATCGGTCCCGGGCGTTCTCCGTTTTCGCACTTGATCTCACCCGGGAGTTCCGTGTCCACCTCTGTGCACACCCACCACGTCACGCCGCTGCAACGCCAGTCCGTAGCACGCACTCTGCGCACCCCTTCGTGCCTCAAGGCCGAGGTATTGGGCGCCCTGGTGGTGGGTCTCGCGTTGATCCCCGAGGCCATCGCGTTCTCCGTGATCGCCGGTGTGGATCCGCAGGTGGGACTGTTCGCCGCGGCACTCATGGCCATGACCCTGGCGCTCGTGGGTGGTCGTCCGGCCATGATCTCCGCCGCGGCTGGAGCCACGGCATTGGTCATGGCCCCGTTGGTCGCCTCACACGGGGTCAATTACCTGATTGCCGCCGTGATTCTGGCCGGTGTCTTCCAGATCCTGCTGGGCGCGGTGGGTTTCGCACGGATCATGCGGTTCGTGCCGCGCTCGGTCATGGTGGGCTTCGTGAACGCCCTGGGCATTCTGCTGTTCATCCCGCAGCTCGAGGAACTCATTGACGTGCCGTGGGCGGTGTATCCGGTGGCCGCGGTCGCGTTGTTGATCGTGTTCGGTCTGCCCCGTCTGACTACGGCGATACCGGCGCCCCTCGTGGCGATTCTGGTGCTCACCCCGGTAGTGGTTCTCCTCGGATTGAACGTTCCCACCGTGAGTGACAAGGGCAAACTTCCCGATTCCTGGCCCCAGCTGATCGTCCCGGACGTTCCCTACACGCTGGAGACCCTGCAAATCATTGCGCCGTTCGCCCTGACCATGGCGGTGGTGGGCATCATGGAATCGCTCATGACCGCCAAGCTCGTGGACGACATCACGGACATCCCCTCCAACAAGACCCGCGAAACCTGGGGCCAAGGCGTGGGCAACGTGGTCAGCGGCATGTTCGGCACCATGGGCGGCTGCGGCATGATCGGTCAGACGATGATCAACGTGAAGGCCTCCGGTGCCCGCACCCGGATCTCCACGTTCATGTCCGGGGTCTTCCTCTTGCTCCTGGTCGTGTTGCTGGGCGAGATCGTGGGCACCATTCCCATGGCCGCGCTGGCCGCCATCATGATCTTCGTGGCCTGGGCAACCTTCGATTGGCACTCCATCCGCCCGTCCACGCTGCGCCGCATGCCGCTGTCCGAAACCGTGGTCATGCTCGTGAC
>JAKDKI010000013.1 GCA_030453435.1 Kocuria sp. | reverse complement strand
CCTTGCCGTATAGGCTCTAACCGCTAGACCAGTCCAACTACTGGGGACCAGTTCAAAGAGTGTCGCGGGGTCCCGTGTGGAATGCTCTCGGAGGTCAGTCGTCCTGCTCAGCCTCGGCTGCAGAATCGTACTGCGACTGCTGGAAACGTTCCTGAGCCTCTACGATCAGGCGCTCGGCGGTCTCCTTGCCTTCCCAGCCTTCACCCTTGACCCACTTGTTGGGCTCCAAGTCCTTGTAGCGCTCGAAGAAGTGCTGGATTTCCTTCTGCTTGAACTCGTTGACGTCTTCCAGACCCTGGATCTCGTCGTAACGCTTGTCCACGGACACGCACAGCACCTTGGCATCGCCGCCAGCCTCGTCGGTCATGTTGAACACGGCGATGGGGCGGGCTTCCACGATCACGCCGGGCATGATGTCAACGTCCATGATGACCATGGCGTCCAGCGGGTCGCCGTCCTCACCCAGGGTGTCCTCGAAGTAGCCGTAGTGAGTGGGGTACTGCATGGACGTGAACAGCACGCGGTCCAGGCGGATACGACCTGTGTCGTGGTCGATTTCGTACTTGACGCGGGATCCGCGGGGAATCTCGATGGTGACGTCCAGCTCCATGGCAGTGCTCCTCGTGTTCGAGTCTTGGTTGCATCGGGGCACGTTTTGAGGCCCCCGAAATCTCGTCGGGTTCCACGATAGCGGCACGTGCCGCACGCGCGGCAATCAACGACGCCGCTCGGGGCCAGACAATTGGTTCGTTTCAGTCATGCGCATGCGACAGAATGGCCGCATGAGCAAGCCCAATGCCCCTCAGCCCAAGCGACCTAAGAGCTTGCTGGGCCCCATCGTGGCGGCATTGCTCATCGTGGCGCTGATCCTCAGCTCACTGTGGACCATCCCCACGTTGCTGACCGAAGTGGATCAGCGGGAACCCGGTGAACCCATGGCAGTAGTAACCGCGCCCACTGAAGCGGGGGAGCTGCCCGGGGTGCTGAAGGCCGCGGCGTCGTCGCAGGACAGCCCGGCACCGGAAGGCGGCTCAGCACCGCAGGGCGGCGAGGTCCAAGACATTGTGGACACGGAACTCGCGGGAGCCCCGGGGAACTCGAGTGTCACGGTACTGGACGCAGAATCGGGCGAGGTGCGGGTCGAGCGTGAAGCGAGCGAAACGCGAATTCCCGCCTCCAACCAGAAGGTCTTGACTGCGCTGACCGTGGCCGAGCACCTGGACCCGTACGACCGGTTCGCGACCACCGTGGTGACGGGGGAGACCCCTCACCAGATCACACTGCTGGCCGGTGGGGACACGCTCTTGGCGCCGGGCGAGGGCGACACTGATGCCGTAAACGGTCACGCGGGGATCGACGATCTGGCGCAGAAGACGGCCCGCGCACTTGAGGACCGTGGTGTCCAGGGCGAGATCGAGGTGGGGTTGGACACCGAACTGTTCACGGGGCCCGCCGTGAATCCGGAGTGGGCGGAGGAGGACGTAGCGGCCGGCGAGATCACCGCCGTGGCGCCCATCGCCATGTACTCCCATCGGGTTCCCACCGCGGACGGGCAGGACCCGGGAGCGTGGGGCGAGCGGCCCGACAACGCAGCGAACGCGGTGGCGGCCGAGTTCCGGGAACGGCTACGGGCGCAACTGGGTGAGGGGATCACCGTGAGTACGGGACATCACCCGGCGCCGGAGCAAGGTACGGAATTGGCGCGGGTGGAATCCGCTCCCGTCCATGAACAAACCGCGTACATGCTGGAGCACTCGGATAATTCACTCGCCGAAGCCCTTGGGCGCATCGCGGCCCGAGAAGCAGGGGAACAGGGCAGCGTGGCGGGCGTGCAACGCGCCATCCGCGCCGCGATGGAGACCCATGCGATCGACCTCACCGGTGTGGATATCCAGGATGCCAGTGGCATGGCGTTGTCCAATCGAGTCACCACGGGATCCTTGGCCCAGGCCACGCGAGCACTGCTGGCCGATCCGGACTTGGGTCCCTACGGCCAAGGCTTACCGCTGGGTGGCGCCACCGGAACTCTCACCGATCGTTTCGATGATCCGCACGAAGCAGCCGCCAGGGGTCTGACCCGGGCGAAAACCGGCACCCTCAATTCCGTGGTGTCACTGAGCGGATACGTGCAGCAGTCCGAGGGGGATGTGCTCGTGTACTCGATCGTTTTCAACGACGTCCGCGGTCAGACAGATTCGGCCAAGGACGCCGTGGACCGCACCGTGGCCGCGCTCGCCCAAGGCTGAACATCACACAGTGTGCTGAGCGGTCGTGTGTGGTTGAGTGGTGGGCATGACTCAAGACTTGGCTCGACCCTCACTCGTGGACTGGGATTCGGCAGCGCAGATCGCCGCCAAACTCACCCCGCCCGGGCCCACTCCCAAACCCCGGGAGATGAGCAAGGCCGTGGAATCGCTGCGGTATTTCGCCCACGAATCCGTGCATCACGTGCACAACATCACGCGCCTGGACGCCGCCGAGAATCTGAGGGACTCCAAGATCCTGGTGGTCGATCGCGTGGGGTGGGCCAAGGCGAACACTCAGACGTTCTCGGTTCTCATGCAGCCGATTTTCGACAGGATCCGGGAGAAGAGCCCCGAAAAGTTTGACGCCGCTCTGCGCGGTTTCGCGCCCACGGCCGCGGCGGCCGAGATGGGTGCCATGGTCGGCTTCCTCTCGTCCAAGGTGCTGGGCCAGTATGACCCGTACGCGGGCCTGGTGTCGCCCCAGGCGGCAGAATCCCACCCTGGGGGCCGCCTCATGTTCGTGGCACCCAACGTGCTGTGGACCGAGCGCGAGATCAACGTGGAGCCCGAGGACTTCCGGCTGTGGGTATGCCTGCACGAGCAAACCCACCGAGTGCAGTTCGCGGCCGCGCCGTGGTTGCGCGGGCACATGCTCGAGCAGATCTCCACGCTGGGTTCCTTCGACGTCTCTCCGTGGGACCGATTGAGCGCAGTGGTGGCATCTGTGACGGGCAAGGGTTCCGGCGATCACGGGGACACGGGTCTGGGACCCATCGGTCATTTGTTGACCGATGAGGAAAAGGTCACGATCTCGCACCTCACCGCGGTGATGTCCCTGTTGGAGGGGCACGCCAATGCGGTGATGGATGCCGTGGACGCCTCAATCGTTCCCACCGCGAAAACTATTCGACGCCGATTCAACGCGCGCTCGGACAACCACGGTGCATTGGATCGGGCGATCCGCACTCTCATGGGCATGGACGCGAAAATGCGCCAATACAGGGACGGCCAGAAGTTCGTGGAGTACATCGTGGAGCGAGCGGGAATGGACACGTTCAATACCGTGTGGACCTCAGCGGAAACCCTGCCCAGTGAAGCGGAGATCCACGATCCCCAGCGGTGGATGGACCGGGTCGTGGTGTGATCCGCTTCTTTCACTGGGGATTGTTTCAGGGGAATGTGTCAGGATGAATCTGTGAGCTCGGAAAATATTGATCAGCAGATTCAGCTGTACGGTCAGCCCTTGTCGGAGCGATTCGGCAACGTGGTGGCGGCGTACAGCATTACCCAACGACGCCTGGCAGAGGTGTTGGGGCTGTCTGCGCCCATGCTCTCCCAGCTCATCAGTGGGCGCCGCATCAAGATCGGTAATCCCGCTGTATATGAACGCCTGGTCATGCTGGAAGACAGCGTGGGCGCCCAAGATGTCGAGGCCGTACTGCGCCGCGTAAAAGCCGCGCAACCAGTGTTGTCCACCACGCAGATCCGCACCGGGATCAGCACCGAGACGGACGCCGTCACCGCCCTGGCAACGGTGGTGCCCTCGGGCGAACTCGAACGCGCGCTCATCATGCTGGGGGAGCACACCCCCGTTCTGTCCAAGGTGCTGAGCATGGCCGAGGACCTGTCCCGCCGCACGCGCGACACCCAGGACTGAGCAGTTGCAACGAGGTAGAACCGGGCGGTTGCATCCGTGGGTCGCTCGAGCCCGCAGGGCAGTAGGGCGCTCCATCGCCGAACTTCCCGCGCGCCAGGACGGACACCCGCCGTTGCTGCTGATCGCGTGCAGTGGGGGTCCCGATTCCCTGGCGCTGGCCGCGGCTGCCGCGCATTTCGCCCGCCGTGGGAAAGTGCGCGTGGGTGCTGCGGTGATCGACCACCAGATGCAGCCCGGTTCCGCGCAGGTCACTGAATCAACAATGCACCGGCTCGAAGAAATGGACCTGGCGCCCGTGGTGTCACGCCGCGTGACCGTGGACCGGGCAGGTCACGGCCCCGAGATGGCGGCTCGTTTGGCCCGCTACGAAGCACTCAACGACATTGCGCGACAAACGGCTGCGGACGCCGTGCTGTTGGGCCACACCCGCAATGACCAGGCCGAGACAGTGCTGCTGGGGCTGGCGCGTGGCTCAGGCACCCGCTCACTCTCCGGGATGTCGCCGAGTCATACTATTGACGGTGTCCGGTACATGCGCCCGTTCCTCAACGTGACGCGCGAGGAAACCGAGGAGATCTGCCGGGCCGAAGGGCTCGAGCCGTGGCACGACCCCAGTAACTTGGACACCACGCTCATGCGTTGCAGGGTCCGCCACGAGGTGCTGCCGTGGCTCGAGGACCATCTGGGTCCCGGGGTGTCCAACGCCCTGGCGCGCACAGCTTCGGTGCTTCACGCGGACGCGGACTTCTTGGACGAGCAAGCGGCAGAGTATTTCCGGGGTGCGCAACTGGGCCCGGCGGCGGCGTCGTCGAAAAACCTGGAGCTGGACTGCGTGGCCGTACAAGCGGCACCCGCCGCCATGCGTCGTCGTATGCTCGCCCAGGCATGTGTAGCCGCGGGCGGAGAAACCCCCACCTTCGAGCGACTCAGCGCACTCGAACAATTCGCCATGGGATACGGGGCTGCCGGTCCACTGCAAATGGCGGGTAAGGTGACCGTGTGGCGACGACGCGCGGACAAGCACTGCGCGAAGGGGCGCCTCGAGTTCCACAGCACCGAATGATCCCTTCCCACAACCCCTCAGGAGCGCAACGTGAAGGCCGAGCACGTCGAGTCAGACCTGACCAACGTCCTATTCACCAAAGAAGAAATCGCCCAGAGGATCGAGGAGCTCGCGGAGCAGATCGACCGCGACTACGAAGGCCGCGACGTCCTGCTCGTGGGCGTGCTCAAGGGCGCCGTGATGGTCATGGCTGACCTCACCCGTGCCCTCAAGGGGCAGTACCCCATGGACTGGATGGCGGTGTCCTCCTATGGCTCCGGCACCAAATCCTCGGGCGTGGTGCGGATCCTCAAGGACCTGGACACCGATCTGCACGGCAAGGATGTTCTGATCGTTGAGGACATCATTGACTCCGGTCTCACGCTCTCCTGGTTGCGCACCAACCTGGAATCCCGCGGGCCCAAGTCCGTGGAGATCTGCGCGTTGCTGCGCAAGCCGGCCGCGGCCAAGACGTCCATTGACGTCAAGTACGTCGGCTGGGACATTCCCAACGAGTTCGTGGTCGGCTACGGCTTGGACTTTGCCGAGCACTACCGCAATCTGGAATGCATCGGCACTTTGGCCCCGCACGTTTACGAGTAAGAACTCAGGGAACAGTGGGGTCCCGCATGTAGCGTGAGCGCGGCGCGTGCGCTCTCAGGGAACGACCTGACCCGGATGAGGTCCGGTGTTCCCGGAAACGATAGATTGTGCGTTACGCGTCGCGCACCCACATCAGTCTTCGGATCAATCGGATCCGGAGACAGCACCGTCAGTTTTGGGGCGCGGCACTGCGTGTCACGTCCACGGGAGGATCATCGGCTTGGCCACGGCGAAAAAACCCACCAGCTTTTTTAAGGGACCGTTCTTCTGGATCTTGCTAGCCGTCTTGGTGCTGGTACCCGTGGGCGCAAATCTCTTCGGCCCGTCCACCTCGCGTGTGGACACCAACGTGGGCATGTCGCTGCTGCGAGACCACAAGGTGCAAGAGGCCAAGATCTACGACGGCCAGCAGAAGGTCGAGCTGCAGCTCAAGGAAGACCTCACGCTCAACGACGAACAGCTGGGCAAGGATGTCGAGTTCTTCTTCGTTGAACCGCGCGCCGAGGAAGTCGTCAACACCATGAACGAGGCCGAGCTGGAGGGCTTCACGGACCAGCCGGTCGAGAATAACTGGTTCTTGTCGCTGTTGCGCTTCATGTTGCCGTTCCTGATCATTCTGGCAATCTTCTGGTTCATCTTCGCCCGCATGCAGTCCGGCGGGCAGGCCATGAAGTTCGGTCGTTCCAAGGCCAAGATGTTCAACAAGGAGAACTCGGAGGTCATGTTCTCGGACGTGGCCGGCGCGGATGAGGCCGTTCAGGAACTCGACGAGATCAAACAGTTCCTGGTCGAACACGACCGTTTCACCGCCGTGGGTGCCAAGGTGCCCAAGGGCGTGCTGCTCTACGGCCCTCCGGGTACGGGCAAGACCCTGCTGGCCAAGGCCGTGGCCGGTGAAGCGGGCGTGCCGTTCTACTCCATCTCCGGTTCGGACTTCGTGGAAATGTTCGTGGGCGTGGGTGCATCCCGTGTGCGCGACCTCTTCCAGCAGGCCAAGGAGAACTCTCCCGCGATTGTCTTCGTGGACGAGATCGACGCCGTGGGCCGCCAGCGCGGTGCCGGCATGGGTGGCGGTAACGACGAGCGCGAGCAGACCCTGAACCAGTTGCTGGTCGAGATGGACGGCTTCGACGCAAATACCAACGTGATCCTGATCGCCGCAACCAACCGTCCGGACGTCCTGGACCCGGCACTGTTGCGCCCGGGCCGTTTCGACCGCCAGATCGGTGTGGATGCCCCCGACATGAAGGGGCGCGAACAGATCCTGCGCGTGCACGCCAAGAACAAGCCCCTCGCTCAGAACGTCGACCTGGCGTCCGTGGCCAAGCGCACTCCGGGCTTCACCGGTGCCGAGCTGGCCAACGTGATGAACGAGGCAGCCCTGCTGACCGCCCGTTCCCACGCCCAGCTCATTGACGATCGCGCCGTGGACGAGGCCATCGACCGCGTGATCGCGGGTCCGCAGAAGCGTTCGCGCATCATGAAGGAACTCGAGCGCAAGGTCACCGCGTACCACGAGGGCGGTCACGCGCTGGTGGCAGCCGCGTTGCGCAACACGGACCCCGTCACCAAGATCACCATTCTGCCGCGTGGCCGCGCGCTGGGTTACACCATGGTGATGCCCGCGGACGACAAATACTCCACCACCCGTAACGAATTGTTGGATCAAATGGCCTACGCAATGGGTGGCCGTGCAGCGGAGGAACTCGTGTTCCACGATCCCTCCACCGGTGCCTCCAACGACATCCAGAAGGCCACGGACACCGCGCGCAAAATGGTTACGCAGTACGGCATGAGCAGCCGGATCGGGTCCGTGAAGATCGGCGGCGACAATTCTGACCCGTTCGTGGGCCGTGAAATGGGCTCCACGGGCAAGGACTACTCGGACAGCACCCTGGCGGTCGTGGACGACGAAGTGCGGAAACTGCTCGAGCAGGCCCACACCGAAGCCCACGAGATCCTGAACGAGAACCGTGACGTGCTGGACCGTTTGGCCCTGGAACTGCTCGAGAAGGAAACGCTCAACGAAGCACAGATCGGGGAGATCTTCCGCGATGTGCGCAAGCGTGACCTGCGACCCGTCTGGCACTCGGGCGACAACCGCCCGGTCTCTGACATCCCGCCGGTGATCACCACCGCCGAGCGTGAAGAGGCCCAGCGCAAGCACACGCAGGACCCGGACACCATGGCCCCGCAGGACCAGGCGGTCGCCGCCAAGCCCGAGCACCCGCTCGAGGTTCCGGATCACGGTGACTCCCAGATGCCAGGAGCGGAAGGACAGGGAGGCCCCCAGGGCGGCCCAGCGGGCGACGAGCAGCAGGGTGACGGCAGTAGCCCCTGGTCCGGCGGATCGCAGGAGCAGCGCTGAATGAGTTCGGATAACGGTCAGGAACTATCCGAGCCGATTTCCGGCTCGTACGCGGACTATCTCGAGACCGAACGGGCTGACAGTAGGATCGACCAGCCGCGGATCGAGGCTGCGGTGCGTGAGATCTTGTTGGCCATCGGTGAGGATCCTGACCGTAGCGGCTTGAAGGACACCCCCGGGCGAGTGGCTCGTGCCTACGCGGAGATCTTCACCGGGCTTCATCAGGACCCCGCAGATCTGTTGGCCACCACCTTCGATATCGGCCACGCGGAAATGGTCATGGTCAAGGACATCCCGTTCTACTCGACCTGCGAGCACCACCTGGTGCCGTTCCACGGTGTGGCCCACGTCGGATACATTCCGGGCCCCGAGGGCCGGGTCACCGGGCTGTCCAAATTGGCCCGGCTGGTGGACTTATTTGCCAAGCGCCCGCAGGTCCAGGAACGGCTCACCACCCAGGTGGTGGAGGCACTCGTGGACAACCTGCATCCCGCCGGCGCAATCGTGGTCATTGAATGTGAGCACCTGTGCATGTCCATGCGCGGGGTGCGTAAACCCGGTGCCAAGACCGTGACGTCCGCGGTGCGGGGCCAGTTGCGGGATCCGGCCACCCGCGCGGAGGCCATGAACTTGATCCTGTCAGGTCAGGGCCGATGACGCCCCGCGGGTCGCACCGCTTGGGTTGGGGTTCCTATAAAAACCTGCCTCGGGGCCGCACATTGGTCATGGGCATCCTCAACGTCACCCCGGACTCCTTCAGCGACGGCGGCTCCCACGACACCGTGGATGCGGCGGTCGCGCACGGTCTGGAACTCGCTGCCCAGGGGGCGGACATCGTGGACGTGGGCGGTGATTCCACTCGGCCGGGGTCCGTGCGCGTGAGCGTCGAGGAAGAACAACGGCGCATCCTCCAAGTGATCCGAGAGCTGTCCGACCGCGGCATCGTGATCAGCGTGGACACGCTCAACGCAGAGACCGCGGCCGCTGCCTTGGACGCCGGAGCGCACATCATCAACGACGTGTCGGGTATGAACGTCCAGCAGGGCATGATCGAACTCGCGGGACAGCATCAGGCGCCGTACATCCTGATGCACTCGCGCGGCACCTCCACCACGATGGACGCGCTGTCCTGCTATGACAACGTGGCCGATGAGGTGATTGCCGAGCTGCTCGAATTGCGCGAGCGCTTTTACCGAGCCGGTGTGAAACCCGAGAACTTGATCGTGGATCCGGGCCTGGGGTTCGCCAAAGCTGGCTCGCAGGACTGGGATCTGCTCCGTGCCCTTCCCCGGTTGCGCGAGATGGGTAACAAGGTACTCATTGCGGCCTCCCGCAAGCGGTTCCTCGGCCATCTCCTGGGCGACGAACAGGGCCCCCGCCCCGTGGCCGAGCGCGACGGCGCCACGGCCGCCCTCAGCGCGCTATCTGCTTTCGGGGGTGCCTGGGCGGTTCGGGTTCACGACGTCGCCGCGACCGTTGACGCCGTGGCCACCGCACACGCGTGGCTGGGCGTCACCGCACCACTTCTTGTCCCCAGCGAGACTTCCCCAGAGAGCGAAAACTGAGCACTAATGATGACTTCCCCCGCTGACTTGAGCCACCACGACCGCATTACTCTGAGCGGCTTGGGCGCTGTGGGCTACCACGGCGTGTTCGAGAAGGAACGACGCACGGGCCAGCCGTTCTTCGTGGACCTGGTGATGTATACGGACCTCAAGACGGCCGGCACCAGCGACGAACTCACGGCAACCGTGCACTACGGGGAAGTGGCCGAACTCGTGCGTGAGACAGTGATTGGTCCTCCCTACCAACTCATCGAAACTCTCGCTGAACGCATCGCCGCAGACCTGTTGGCGGAGTTCTCTCTGATCCGCGCCCTTGAGGTGACGGTGCACAAACCCAAGGCCCCCATCGAGGTCACGTTCTCAGACGTGGCCGTTACTATTTTCCGCACGCGGGATTCGGAGGGGTAGTGATGACAGCCCGGTGTGTTGTGGCCTTGGGAGCGAACCTGGGAGACCGATTGGCGGCTCTGCGTTCGGCGGTGCCCGCGCTGGACGAGACCTCGGGAATTAGCGTGACCGGCTGCTCGCCCGTGGTCAGCACTCGCTCCGTGGGCGGCCCCGAGGGCTCACCGGACTACTTCAATGCGGTGGTGGAACTCAGAGTCGAACTGACTCCCGAAGAGACCCTGCGCGTGTGTCAGAAGGTCGAGCACGAACACGGCCGCGAGCGCACGGTTCGCTGGGGACCCCGCACCCTGGACCTGGACATCATTTGGTTCGAGGGCGTCGAACAACAGAATCCAGACCTGACGTTGCCCCATCCCCGGGCTCACGAGAGGGCCTTCGTTCTGGTCCCGTGGTCCCGGCTGGATCCTGACGCCGAATTGGGAGGGCACATGGTGCGGGACCTGGCTAAGCGCGCCCCCGATCTGGAAGGCCTGACCACCACTGATCTCACGCTGTGTGAACCCACGGAAGGGAGCTGAACCGACCATGCGTTACTTGAACGTTCTCTCCTTGGTGGTGGTTGCGCTCGTTGCCGCCGTTCTGGGTTGGAGTATCAACTACGCGGTATCCGGTCAGAATCAAGCGTTGCTGATCCTCCCGTGGGGGAGCCTCGTGGCCGAGGGAGCCGCGGCGGCCGTATTGCTCTATCTGGGCTTGCGACTGCGCGCCTACCGCGATCCTGAAGGGGAGGAGCGGCGTCGTCGTCGTGCCCCGGCCGACCGCAAGCCCTACGACCCCGTGTGGGGAGTGGGCACTGCGGCGGCAGCCCAAGCCGTGGCGTACTATGGCGCGCTCACTGCCGGTTGGCACGCGGGGCTGGGCGTGGACCAGGTCATGCTGCTCGGCGTGCGAACCACCCAGGAACCGCTGTGGTTGTGCGTGGCGCAGATCGTGGCCGGTGTGGTGCTCATGGTGATCGGCTGGATCGTTGAGAATTGGTGCAAGCTGCCGCCGGAGGATCCTGACGCCGAGCGGGACACCCCGTACGGTGGACGTCAGGATCCATACACCACCGGAGAGGGAGGCTATGCCCGACACCAATGACCTGAGTCCTCAGGGATTGCAGTGGAAACGTGTGTCACCGGATTACATCAAGGTGCGGCTCATTTCGGGCACCATCAGCACGGTGATCTGGACAGTGATCTTCGCCGTTCCGTTGATTCTCGGACTGCTGGGGATCTGGGGTGATTCACCGTCGCTGTGGATGTGGTTCCCGCCCGCCGTGGTGCTGGTGTGGGGCCTGATCGACCTGTGCCTGATTCCCCGTCGTGTCCGGGCGATTGGCTACGCGGAGGAAGCAACCGAACTCTGGTTGCGCAAGGGCATTATTTTCCGCAGCGTCACGGTGGTTCCGTACGGCCGCATGCAGTATGTGGACATCAAGACGGGGCCGCTGCTCAACGCGTTCGGCCTGGCCAACCTGACCCTCCATACGGCGGCGGCCAGTACGGACGCCGATCTCCCGGGCCTGTCCCGGGCCGAGGCCGACCGGTTGCGTGAGGAGCTCACGCGCCGGGGAGAAGAGCTCATGGTGGGGCTGTGATGAGCACCCCCGACATGAACGAATCGACACCAGCCCTGCCGAATCAGCAGCACACAGCTCAGCCCGCGTTCGATGCTGAATGGCATCGGGTGCATCCGCTCACTCCGTACGTTCGCAGTTGGCTGCTGATTGTGGCCCTCGTGTGGGGCGTGGGCAATGTGTTCCTGGACGACGTCCTGGCAGCCGTGGTCTACGGCGACCCGCTGGACGTGGATTTTGCCGGCACCGTTCAACTGGTGGGTCTGGCCCTGGTGGCCGCCGTACTGTGCGGTGTGGTCGGTCTAGTCATAGGCCTGGGCGTACTTTCGTGGTGGTTCACGCGATACCAGATCACCCCGCAACACGTGCGCTTCCGCAGCGGCGCCATCTTCCGTACGCAACGCCAAGCCCGGTTGGACCGGGTTCAGGGCATCGACATCGAACGTAAGCTCCTGCCCCGGATCTTCGGCTTGGCCTCCCTGAAGTTCGATGTGGCCGACGGCGGCAGCAGCGCCTTGGAACTGTCCTACCTGCGCCGCGACAAGGCGCGGGAATTGCGTCACCAATTGCTCGGAGCGGTTCGTGAAGCCTCGCGGTCCGGCCGCCCCTCCCAGAGCGATGCGCGGAGCATCCGCGGTCACGACGACGTCGCCGCGTTACCTTCCGGTGGAACCGCGCCGAGCGCAGGCGTTCCCCGCCCGGCACCGTGGGATCACTCGCCGCAGGCGGATGAACAACGGGCGATACTCACCCAACACCGCACCGGTCACCCCATGGACGAGGAACGCTCCCGCGAAGTACGGGCTGCCCAGCGCCTGGGTCTACTCACCGACCAGGACGACCAGGATCAGCAGCGCCGCGTGTTCACGGTTCCGACCAGTCGAGTGCTGTCGAGTCTGCTGCTCTCGTGGAGCACGGTCTCCGCCGTGTTCTTCGCGATCGTTGCCGTGGCGGTGTGGCAGTGGGAACCGGAAGCGCTGCGAGTGCTGATCCCCAGTTATCTGCCCGTGGTGATCATGATCGTCTCCGGGCTCTACAGCCGGTTGGAAAGTAGTTGGGGCTTCACCCTGAGCCAGGTTCACGTGGGTGTGCGCGTCCGGTCAGGGCTGCTCAATGAACGTTCCTCCACCATTCCCGTGGGCCGGGTCCAGGCACTGCAGGTGACCAAACCCATGCTCTGGAGGGTTCTCAACGGACACCGGGTCAGAGTCATCACCGCGGGGAAGGGCGGCGCCGATGATCTCGAGGGTTTTCGTTCGCTCGTGCTACCCGTGGGCTCACCGGAACATGTCGCGGAGATCCTTGAGCTCGTGCTGCCTCTCGCGGAACCGCCCACGGAACTCGTGCGGGACGGACTCAACGGAATCGACGGGGACGAGAAGTACACGATCAGCCCCCGCCGAGCCCGCTGGGTGGACCCATTGACGTGGCGGCGCACGGGCTTCGCCATGGATGACGCAGTCTTGGTTCTGCGCTGGGGCCGACTCAACCGCAATGTGAGCGTGGTTCCCCATCACAAGACCCAATCGCTCGGGCTGCAGCAGGGCCCGATCGACCGGCGCATGAGGCTCACCAGTATTCACGCGCACATGATCTCCGGTCCTGTTACCACGGCCATTTACCACTTGGACGTGCAGCAAGCCAGGGATCTCATGATGAGGCAGGCGGAACTGGCTCGGCTGGCCAGGGACCGTGCCAATCACATCGACCTGAACCGATCGCGCGAGGAGATGTCGTGAACGAGCCACAGCAGCGCCCGGGACGCCTGGGCGTGGGAATTATCAGCGCCGGAAAAGTGGGCTCTGTCCTGGGAGCGGCCTTGCGCGCAGCCGGGCACGCCGTGGTGGGGGTATATGCCCACTCCGAAGCCAGCCGGGATCGTGCCGACGCACTGTTGCCGGACGTCCCTGTGCTCGATGTTCCCACCATTGTCGAACGCAGCGAACTGGTGCTGCTGGCAGTGCCGGACGATCAGCTCCCCGGGTTGGTCGAGGGGCTTGGCAAGCTCGGCGCGTGGCAACCGGGTCAACTGGTTGTCCACACCGCTGGTCGCTTCGGAACGGATGTGCTGGAACCGGTGCGCGCGGCCGGCGGCATTGGCCTGGCCATCCATCCGTCCATGACCTTCACCGGGCTCAGTTTGGACCTGCAACGACTCACCGACTGCAGTTTCGGTGTGACAGCGGCGGCCCCCGTATTGCCCATCGCGCAGGCCCTCGTGGTGGAAATGGGGGCCGAGCCCGTGGTGATCGCGGAGGCGGACCGCCCGCTCTACCACGCCGCTCTCGCCCACGGATCGAACCACGTGATGACGCTCATGGGACAGTCCATGCAGCTGCTGCATAAGATCGGTGTCGAACAACCCGATCGTATGTTGGGCCCACTGGTGCGAGCCACCGTGGACAACGCCCTGGCTTCCGGCGAGAACGCACTGACCGGCCCGGTAGCACGCGGAGACGTCAGCACGGTGAGCGCCCACGTCGCTGCGTTGACCGAACTTGCGGGACCGGACGCGGCGCCCTCGGCAGGTAGCGACCTGCTTGACGGGTACCGCGCCCTGGGGCGGCTCACGGCTCAGCGCGCCGCGGCGTCCGGGCGGATCGATGAGGAGACATATCGCGCGGTGCTCACCGCGCTTGAGGGAAAGGACCGCCAGTGACTCAACCCGTGGTGTGCACCACCGTTGACCAGATGCGGGAGGCACTCGACGCACGAGTGGCTGAAGGTGCCACCAGCGTGGGGCTGTTCCCGACCATGGGGGCCTTACACGATGGCCACCTTCGCATTGCGCAGACGGCCAGGGAAGAAAATCAACTGGTTGTGGTTTCCGTGTTCGTGAATCCCCTGCAGTTCGGGCCCAACGAGGATTTCGACAGTTACCCGCGCCAACTCGATCAAGATGTCGCGGGGCTCGCCGATTGCGGGGTCGATCTTGTGTTCGCACCGAGCACCGAGGAAATGTACCCGGGAGGAGTTCCGGTGGTTTCGGTGACCTCCGGTCAGGCCGGTTCCGTATTGGAGGGCGCCACCCGCCCTGGCCATTTCGACGGAGCGCTTACCGTGGTCAACAAACTGTTCACGATTGCCCAGCCCGGCCCGGGCGTTGAATTCCGCGCGTATTTCGGTGAGAAGGACGCCCAACAACTGCTGTTGATGCAAAGAATGGTGCGTGATTTCAATCACCGCGTGGAAATCCGTCCAGTGCCCATCGTGCGTTCGGAGACCGGCCTCGCCCTATCTTCCCGCAACCAGTATTTAACCACCGACGACGCCGCTCACGCCCTGGTGCTCAATCGCACCTTGCGCTCGCTGGCGGCGGGCGAACTCACGCTGGAACAGGCCAGGGCAGCGATCAACCGTGAACCGGGTGTCAAACTCGATTACCTGGTCACCGTGGACCCGGATACGCTCGCAGAGGTCGAACCTCGAGCGGGGACGCTGGCGCTCACCGCCGCATGGGTGGGTCCAACCCGCCTCATCGACAATTTGAAGATTTGATCCGACCGCTATCCTGGAGAATTGTGACCGAGCAGCGAGATAACACCACAGCAGCAGATTCCACGCCGGAGCTTTCCGAGCACGAACTCAACGATCAGATGTCGTTCCGTGCCGCCAAGCGTAAGGCCATCGAAGAATCGGGTGTATCTGCCTACCCCGTGGGCGTTGACCGCACTCACACGCTCGCTCAGGTGCGCGAAGGCTACGAGCATTTGGAAGCCGGCCAGGAAACCGATGACGTGGTGACCGTGGCCGGTCGCGTGATTCACGTACGCAACACCGGCAAGCTGTGTTTCGGAACCCTGCAGGAGGGGGACGGCACACGCCTGCAGGTCATGATCTCCAAGGCCAACGTGGGCGAGGACGCCCTGGCCGATTGGAAGGCCCAGGTCGATCTGGGTGACTTCGTGGCCGTGACGGGTCGCGTGATCAGCTCCAAGCGTGGCGAGCTGTCGGTGATGGCTGATTCCTGGCGCATGGCGTCCAAGGCGCTGCGCCCGCTACCCACACTTCACAAGGAACTGAGCGAAGAAACCCGGGTCCGCCAGCGCTACCTGGACCTCATTGTGCGACCCCAGGCACGAGAGGTCGTGCTGACCCGTTCACTGGTCACCCGCACGGTTCGCCGTGTGTTGGAGGAGCGCGGGTACATCGAAATCGAAACCCCCATCTTGCAACTCATCCACGGCGGCGCGGCGGCGCGGCCTTTCGAAACGCATCTCAACGCGTTCGATCAGGACATGACGCTGCGCATTGCCACCGAGTTGCACTTGAAGCGAGCCGTGGTGGGGGGAATTGAGAAAGTTTTCGAACTCGGACGGGTATTCCGCAATGAGGGCGTGGATTCAACCCACAGTCCGGAGTTCACCACGCTGGAGGCCTATGAGGCCTACGCGGATCAATTCGTGATGGCTGAACGGATCAAAGAAATTATTCAGTCGTGTGCCTCGGCTCTCGGTGTTGAGGGTGTTGATACTGATCAGGGCCGTATCGAGCTCTTCAGTGAATGGGAATGGGTTTCCGTCTACCCGGCATTATCGGAAGCAGTTGGGCAGGAAATCACCCCGGATACGGCTGCAGAAACCTTGCGGGAGATCGCTGCGCAGCGCGAGATCTCCGTGGATCCTTCCTGGGATGCGGAAAAGCTCGTGGTCGAGCTGTTCGGCGAAATCGTGGAGCCACAGTTGATTCAGCCCACATTCGTTTATGATTACCCGCCTTCCGCTCAGCCTCTGGCTCGCCCGCACCGCGAAAAGCCGGGACTCATCGAGGCGTGGGATTTGATTATCGGGGGTATGGAGCGAGGAACTGCCTTCTCCGAGCTGATAGACCCGGTCATTCAGCGCGATCGCCTCACAGAGCAGTCCACCAAGTCTGCCGCCGGAGATGTCGAGGCCATGCAGCTGGATGAGGACTTCCTGCGGGCCCTCGAGTACGGAGCGCCGCCCATGGGCGGGTTGGGGCTCGGCCTGGACCGCCTGGTCATGCTCTTCACCAACCTGGGGGTCAGAGAGACCATTCTGTTCCCGCTCATGAAGCCCGAGTGAGCGGATACCAGCAGGTAAGTGCCAGTAATCATTCAGGGCAGTAGGGGACAATAGCCGTCATGGAGTATCTATCCGTTTTCTTGCCCTCTCTCGGCGTGGGCCTCATTTTCTACTTGGTCATGCGCTGGCTTTTCCGCGGTGACCGGGCAGAACGTTCCGCCCAGGCGAATGTGGAGCAAGATGCCGAGCGTTGGTACGAACAACTCAAGGAACGCGAAGGTGACCAGGTCCCCTTTGGTTACCAAGATGTAAGCACCAAGAAGAAACGTGGTTTAGAACTTAAGAACTCCATTCCCATCAGGGACACCCCTCAGGATAAATAACGCTGCACATTTATCTCATCGTGACATTAGTGGCTAATCATGTCATGATAGGACCGCGTGAAACACTCGCGTTCTTGAGTGCTTATCCGGCTGAGGTCTAGAGGAATGATCTAGATCATCGCAAGGGAATAGGGGCTAATCGGGGGACACGTTCACGCACATTGACACGATGTGTGTCTTTCCATGTGGAGAGCATGCGTGACAACCAAAGTCTCACTAATTTTGACATGACCCCTCCACGGGGTGATGAGGAGGATCCGACATGGCACAGACAGTCAAGATCATTCTTGAAGACGACATCGATGGCGGCTCGGCAGATGAGACCATCCGTTTCGGTCTCGACGGCGGACAGTACGAAATCGACCTGAATTCCGCCAACGCCACCAAGTTGCGTGAGGCACTGCGTCCTTACGTGTCCAAGGCGCGCCGTGCGTCGGCAAAGACCAACCGCGGGGCCACCACGCGCCCCAACCGTTCGGGCAACCCCGAGACCCCCAAGATTCGTGCGTGGGCCAAGGAGCAGGGTTTCCAGGTGTCCGATCGTGGACGTATCCACCAGGACATCCAGGACAAGTACTACGACGCTCACAAGTAAGAAATGGTTGGTCCGCTGAGTTGAGATAGCGGCTCAGCACGGCACCATTCGCGGCCTCCGGGAATGACGTTTCCCGCAAGGCATCGTGACGGCCGGAATGCACCCGTTCGGGGGCATTCCGGCCGTTGTCGTTGCCGGGCACAACAGGTTTTAGCGGCTCTTCAGAGTTGAGTGTGGGCGCGCCGGTGGTGCGGGGTAGCTGGGGATA